>CAVUMJ010000104.1:0-10344 GCA_963741375.1 uncultured Pseudomonadota bacterium | reverse complement strand
TAGATGTTCTTCAATATTTTGTTTGTATTCAAACTGTTTGGAAGATAAAGACATATCTTCCGAAGATTCTTTACCATTTAATAATCGGCCTTTCTGGTCTACGACTGTTACCTGACCGGCTTCCATCATCGGCACACTGGAAGAAACCAGATGAACTATCGCCTCGATTTGTTCTTTTTCCAGCGTTCTGCCCTGATAAAGCTCCACCACAACCGAAGCACTGGGTTTTTTACGTTCGCGCACAAAAACCGATTGAACAGGTAAAGCTAATAATACCTTGGCTGATTTCACATTTTGTATGGTTTGGATACTAAGGGCAATTTCTCCTTCCAGTGCTCTCTGAAAACGTAACAGTTCGGTATTTTTACTCATACCAAAATTATTATCTTTTTCCAGAATTTCATATCCCTGACTGGTTGTGCGGGGTAATCCCTGAGCGGCTAGTTTTACTTTTAATTCTCTGGCGCTGCCAGACGGCACCATAATGGCACCGGATTCTGATTCAATTTTGTATTTGACACCTAATTTATCCAGCGCATCAATGATTTCAGATGCATCTTTTTCTGCAATGCCGGTATACAATAAATCGTAACTTGGCGATTTCCCCCATAAGACTAACGCAATTCCTAAAGAAATAGTGATCGCCAGAACCAAAATCAGGCCTATCTGGCGAGCAAAAGGCAATTTCAATATTGACCTGATAACAGGGTGCAATTTTTCATTTTCATTTGAAGTTACTTGGGGGGTAACATCAAAAGTAAGATTTTTATCCAATTCGCTCATGGCACTTCAACTTAGGCTACATTGACATGCCCATTACTTGCGTATAGGCATCTACCAGTTTATTCCGAACCTGAACCATTGCCTGAAAAGAGACATTGGCTTTTTGAGATGCAATCATTACTTCCGCCAAACTGACATCACTCTTGCCCATTTCAAAATCATTTTGGAGTTGACCGGAGACTTTTTGACTTTGATTGACAGCATCTATCGATTGCTTAAGTACTGCGGAAAAATCGCTTGAACTTTCAGTCTGGCGAGGCTGACCACCTGCCTCAATCGACATGATCCGCATTTGTTCTAAAACATTATTAATATTGAGTTCAGACATTTTGATGGCCTTTTAATCTTTTAAAGTGATAAGCATATTTCAAGCCAGCTTTTAGCATGGCACCATAATACCGGCTTCTTTCATACGGGCAATCTTATATCGTAAAGTTCGGGGACTAATTCCAAGCTTTTCCGCCGTGGTTTTTCTACTACCTGAAGCTTCATTCAACATTTGTAAAATAATTTTTTCTTCCGCAGAGCGAACACTATCTCCTAAACTGGCAATTGATTCATCTTCGTTGTCAGCAGCCTGATTTACTAAGGGCTCCAAGCGATCAGACAAATATGGCAACTGTTCTTGCAAGGTCGGCATATTTAAAATTTCTTCTTCAAATATCAGTTCATCTACCCCAATATGTCCGTGATTTTGCAATATCAAAGCGCGCTGTATGACATTCTCCAGCTCTCTGACATTTCCAGGCCAGTGATAACTTTGCAATTTGCTCATAGCCGCCGCATCAAAACTACAAACTACTTTGCCGGATCCGCTATGTTTGGATAATAATTCTATTGCCAACGGCAAAACATCGCCGATCCGCTCTCTAAGCGGCGGAATCTTGAAGGGAAAGACATTAAGACGGAAATATAAATCTTCTCTAAATCGGCCTTGTTGAACATATTCTTTTAGTTTGCGATTCGTAGTAGCCAAAATTCTGACGTTTAAATCAATCTTACGATGACTACCCAAGCGCTCAACTTCTCTTTCTTGTAATACCCGCAATATTTTTGCTTGCAAACCAATATCCATTTCTGAAATTTCATCCAGCAATAACGTCCCACCTTGAGCCTGTTCAAATTTTCCCGGCATGGATTGAATTGCGCCGGTAAATGCCCCCTTTTCATATCCAAATAAAATCGCTTCCAGCATATTTTCAGGAATGGCCGCACAATTAATAGCTTCAAAAGGTCCGTTTTGATAATGCGAGTGACGATGAATATACTGAGCCAGTATTTCCTTGCCGGTGCCACTTTCCCCTTCTATTAATATGGAAACATTGGTTTTGGCGACTTTTTCTGCCAAAACGTAGAGTTTTTTCATTTTTTCGTCGCTGACAACATTTTCCGAAACAACCGGGAAAACCATGGAAATCAGAAAACCGACCTTTTCAACCAGTGTTTTGGCGTCAAAGGGTTTGATAAGATAGTCAAGTGCGCCAGCCTGCATAGCCTCAACCGCTTTTGGGATAGAGCCAAAGGCAGTCATCAATAACACTGGCGTTTCATAATGAGCCTTCATATTTTGCATCAATTGCAAGCCATCCATCACCGGCATTTGCACATCACTGACAACCAGCCGAAACTCATGCTTTCCTAACAAAGCAAGCGCTTCTGTGCCATTTTTCGCAGCAATCACCCGATAGCCTTCCAGCTCTAGCGTTTCGCATAAAGCTTCGGATAAAGCAGCATCATCCTCGACGATTAGTACATCATATTGCTTCATTGTTTTTCTCCTAGTTAAAACTGGCTGTCGACAAACCCAGCCCATACTGATTGATACCTGGTAAAGTCAAAATAAAAGCAGTGCCTCTATCTTTTACGGATTTACAAATAATCGAGCCATTATGAGCCTTAACTACACTATCCACTACGGCTAACCCTAACCCGGTACCATGGCTTTTAGTGGTATAAAAAGGCTCGAAAACTTTTACCAGTCTGTCCGCTTCTATGCCCGGCCCATTGTCTTCAATTTCGATCCGAACACTTTGTTCATGGCCTTGCAGAACATTCAAATTTATTTTGTCTGCGCCAGACTCAGCCGCGTTGTTCAGTAAGTTCATGACCGCACCATATAAAGCGTCTTCATTCCCGATTAACATATCGTTATCCAGCTGAATGAGTGATTTATAACTACCGCTGAAAGATTCCATGCTTTCACCAGCTTTAAGCAACAAGGTTCGCAACGAAAAACTTTGCATAGCCAAGCGGCCTTGTTTGGCAAATATCAACATATCATTAATTTGCCGCTCCAGATAACTCAGGCGCTCCAGGATTTTTTGGGAAAACTGCAATCGCTTATGCTCCGCCAAAGTGGGTTTACTCATTTGAGAGGCATACAGCAATGCAGTTGCTAGCGGCGTTCTGACCTGATGGGCTAAACTGGCGACCATTTCACCCATGGCGCTTAAATGATTTTGTTGCGCCAATAAGTCCTGCAAAGACCGCAATTCACTGATATCCGACAACAGGATGATTTGCTCGGCATCATTACCATTACTCAACAAGTTTCTTGTGATGCTGATTTTTCTGCCATCCTTAAGCTGACGTTCACAGGGTGAACCCTGGACAGCTAACAGGCTTTTGGACATGACTACCTGCCATTCCTGTCCAATTAATGGTTCCTCAAGAAAATCGATAGCATGATTGTTACAATCAATTACTTGACCAGTAGCATTTAAAATAATGACTGCTGCCGGCAAGGCGGCAAGGATTTGCTGAAAACGACTAGCCAACCTTTCCTTTTCTATCAAAGTTGTAACTCTTTCGCTTCTTGCTGCAGCCAATTCCTGCGTCAAACGCGTTACTTGCTCTTCTAAACTTTGGTAAGAAATCGCCAAATTTTCGGAAAGCTGATTGAAAATCCGAAACGCATCTGTCAAACGCTCGGCTTTCTGAATTTGTTGATGATCAATTGTTGTCATGGCTGCACTGTTTTTCGCTGTTTACAGCAAATGAGCAATATTCAGACCAATATTTTAATTTTATTTAAAACAATGACTTGAAAATATGCAGTCAAGAAGTTGACACAAATAGGATTAGAGACTTTACAGATGGAAAAAAATTTATATTTTAAGGCTCTTCCGAAATCTGTTCTTCCGGTAAAAAACCACCAGCCTGCATAGTCCATAATTGATGGTAAAAGCTTTTATTGTTTAACAGCTCGTCATGATTTCCGTCTTCAACAATTCGACCGCTGTCGAATACCAGAATCCTATCCAGATGAGCAATGGTGGAGAGACGATGGGCTATGGCGATAACCGTTTTACAGCCCATAGCCCGATCCAGATTTTCCTGTATGGTTTTTTCCGTCAATGAATCCAAACTGGATGTCGCTTCATCCAGTATTAGAATAGGCGCATCTTTAAGCATGACTCTTGCAATTGCGACACGCTGACGTTGCCCGCCCGATAGTTTAACGCCACGCTCTCCTACCATGGAATCGTAACCGTCAGGCATTTTTTTTATGAAATAATCGGCATGGGCTTTTTGGGCGGCGCCAAGAATTTCATCCGGTTCCGCTTCCAGTTTGCCATAGCCTATATTTTCCCGCAGACTGCGATGGAATAAACTGGGGTCCTGGGGAATCAGACTGATTTGTTCATGCAAAGAGTCCTGAGTGACTTCGGCAATATCTTCGTCGTCAATCAGAATTCGTCCGGACTGCGGTTGGAAATTACGCAAAATCAGGCTGACAAAGCTAGATTTTCCAGAGCCTGAAAATCCTACCAGCCCAACCCTTTGCCCCGGTTTTATGGTGACATTCAAATTTTCAAAAACTTTATGCTCCTGGTCATAGCCAAAGCTGACATCCTGAAAGGTAATTTCGCCTCTGCTGACTTTAAGCGTGCGGGCATTTTCGGCATCAATAATTTCGTGGGGCCGTATGATAGTGTTGACGCCATTACTGATGTTGCCAATATATTCAAAAACCTCCAAAAACCGGCGAGTCAAATTGCGAGCATCGCTAATTATTAAAAGCGCCAAACCTATGCTCATGGTGAATTCGCCTACGCTGATCCGGCCGGCATCCCACAATTGCAATGCAAGATACACGGTACCGATTTTCAGCAATCCGGCGGCTATGAACTGAAACCACCGCACTCTTTCCATGTACCAAAAAGTAGTGCGGGCAGCTTTAATTTCCGTTTCCAGAAATCCATCCAAATACTGTCTTTCATAGGCCAATCTGGCAAATAATTTAGCATTGAGTATGTTGGTAACGGCATCAACGATCTTGCCGTTAACGGCACTGCGTAGATTGGCGTAGTTTTCGGCATAAGATTGACAGCGAATTGCCATCCAGAAAGAAATTAACACATAAAATAGCACCCAACCGGCCACAAACAGCCCTAACCCTTGGTTAACAGTCAGCAGTAAAAATATTGATATAAAAAATGTGACGGTAATCGGCCAGAATTCACACAATACCGCCCATACGGTATGGTTTACGCTAACAGCCGTTTCACTAATGCGATGCGCCAAACTTCCTGCAAAGTGATTACCAAAATAACGAACGGAATGGTATTGCAGATAAGCGTACAAATTTCTTGTCGTGCATTGACGCAAACGAGGACCGGTGATAATCAGCACGGCGCCACTGGCCCGGCTGAACAAGGTTTCCGCCACAACCAATCCGGCTAACAACAACAAAGGTAATTGCAAAGTTTCCAGAATTGGCCCACCGCCGGCGTGGGCTACACCATCCATTATGGCTTTTACCGCATAAGGCACCAGAATATTGCCTCCCGCTTGCCCGGTTTCCAGAAACAGCATCAGCAACATCATGCCACGAAAGCCACTCATACAGTGCCATATAAATCTCGCGGCGCCGGCAGGTAAATTTGGAGCAGCTTTGTCACGTTGAAAACTTTCTGACTTATCCATGAAATCAGGTTATTGAAAGAATATAAGTAATCAGTGAATTTTCTGAGTTTGCATATCGCCTTCCCAGTCCGGTTTAGCAATAAAAAAGTTTTTAAAATACGGCATAAAACTGGCGGTTATCGGTATGGAATAAAAACAATACATGGCAGCCGCCTCACCGGTAGACACTTTGAAAAACCACTGAGGTACGTATAGAGTCATGATTGCCATCACAAAATGATAATAAGCAATCCGCTTATTATTTTTCCAAACAAAACCACTTAGAGCCAGAGCAAAAAAGGAGCCATGCGTGACCAATGTACCGAAGGCGCTGGAGATTGAATAGGCTATATGATAAACACCCATATGCAGACAAGATATTAAATTACCGATGAAATTAGGCTTTTGAGAAAATATCTGCCATTCCTTAGGTAAAAAGCTGCATATTAAAAACAAACAGCTTAAGCTAGCTCCCAAAATCGCGGCTTTTTTCAGGGCTTCTTTATCCGATGAATAGGTCGCCAAGGCCGGCATGATGGCAAAGGCTTGCAGACAGATATGATAAGTGGAAATCTCACTAAGAAACAGATTTGCGCCATACCCGCATTGATCCGCAACCGGATAGGCAAAATATTGAATAAACTCCATCAGAGAAAAATGAAAAATAGCGTAAGCTCGTGCTGTTTTCACCCAAAAACTTTCGTTTTTATCCAGATAAGTGACGGATGAAGCAGCCAAACCTACTAACCCCATACTCAGAGACATATTTGCACTAAAACACATAATTAATTGATTTTGTTATTGTTAAAATTAAAAATTTGGTAACGATTCAGAATAAAACAGTAAAACTTACAAGTTCTTAGTTTATCTTGGCTTGGTCGATTTTGGAAAAAAATTACAACTTAATTTAATTTAAGACTCACTAAATTTTGAGAAACCGTATCTCCCGTGAGTTATATCAGGCTGGCCAGCCAGATACGTAAACGCAATCCCCACTCTGTGGTATATCCTACTGAAGTAAAGACAATATTTCCTTGCGGATTTAAAATAAACAGTGCCGGCACCGCGTTTACACCATACATTTCAGCTATATCGCCATGCTGATCATTCACCACCTGCCAGTTTAAATGCTTTTCCTGTAAGTATTGATTGACTGTATTATCTGTCCCGGAACGTAATGCGATAGTCAATATCGGATCCGATAATGATATGGCGTTAATTGAATTTTGCATCAGCCCGCAAATGCCGCACCAGTTCGCCCAAAAATATATTACTGAGGGGGGGTTAAGGTTTTCCGGCAAGGATGGTAAACCTGCAACTGTATTCCGGTTGATAACAGGAGGCTTACCTGTCACCAAATTACTGGTTTGCAAAAATTGCCCTGCGAAAATGACGGCAGCCATCAAAATGTAGAACAAGGATTTCTTTATCATCACAAACCTTTCATGAGACTGGCCCCATACGTTTTTAGCCAGTGCCGCCGTTGCAGGTAATCAGGTAAATGCTTTTCAACCAACAACCAGAAATCTGCAGAATGGTTTCTATGTTTGATATGACATATTTCGTGAACTATGACATATTCCAGAATTTCCGGCGGGGCAAGCATTAACATCCAGTTCAGGTTAATATCATTTTGCGGGCCACAGCTTCCCCACCGGCTTTTCTGGGTCTTGATTCTGAGACTACGCGGAAACAGCTTAAAACGTTCAGCATGTTTTTCAATCAATAGACTTGCCTGTAATTTAGCCTGACTTTTTATCCAGCGTATTAATACCAGCCGAATTAACTCTGAACTTTGTTCCTGTTCAAGACCATGCGGAACACTAGCTAAAAAACTTTCATCCTGTAAACGCTGAATACGTACAGTCTTGCTGCTGACCGGTTTAATGGCAAGAGGATATTGATGACCCTGAAATGGAATGTATACCCCGTCAGCATAGTGCTGTGGCGCAAGACTGGGAGTACGACTGGCGCGCTCAGCTATCCGGATAATCGCTGATTTAATCCAGTCCTGCTGAGCTTCGACAAAGGCTTTAATTTTTTGCTCGGAAGTTCTATGCGGAGCGACAACTTCAATTTTGTCAGGTTTGACCAAAATCCGAATGTTTTTGGCCCGCTCACTCCGCCGCAAGTTATATTTAAAAGATGACTGCAAATTCAAGGACATTTTATTATATTTACAAGTCGGAAATTTGGATTAGCGAATCTTGATTAATCATGTGAGTAGCCAGATTATACAAGGCGGTTTGCAGATTTTGGCGAAATTCACTATCCATATTCATTTCCGCCAAGGCATGACTCATACAAAGCATCCACTGATCGCGCTCATCAGAACCAATTGCAAACTTTATGTGGCGCATTCTTAACATCGGATGGCCAAACTCTTCAATAAACAAATTAGGTCCACCTAGCCAACCTGATAGAAATTTATACAATTTATCTTTGGCCGAAGACAGATTTGCTGCATGCATAGCACGTATTCCTTGAGCTTGTGGTAGAATATCCATGTAAAAATAAAATCTGTCCACCAAGCTGAGTAATGCAGACTCCCCACCCAACATTTGGTATGGTGTGTTTGTAATTTCCATAAATCCGAATTTAATAATTGATTTCTGATTATACTAAAACTTAGTTGACAAATTTTATTTGAAACTTTAGTAAAATTGCACAGTCTTACTGGCTGGTTTTTTCTTTTTTGGGGGATATTTCATGCGTTTTAACACTGTAGCAACCCGTTCGCAAGCCGGGATACTGGAAACCAACAAGGTATTAAAAAACACCTATTTGCTATTGGCAATGACTTTGCTGTTCAGTGCAGGTACAGCTGCCGCAGCAATGATACTGGATCTTCCTCACCCTGGACTGATTATTACACTGGTCGGCTATTTTGGTTTGTTATTTTTAACCACCAAATTCAGTAACAGCGCCTTGGGCTTGGTATTTGTTTTTGCTCTGACGGGTTTTATGGGCTTGACCCTTGGTCCAATACTGAATATGTATGTTCATGCTTTCAGCAATGGTCATCAGCTGATTTTGACTGCTTTGGGCGGAACTGGTGTGATTTTTCTGGGCTTATCCGGCTATGCGCTGACATCCCGTAAAGATTTCAGTTTTATTGGCGGCTTTATAATGGTAGGTGTTCTGGTGGCGTTTCTTGCTGGAATTGGTGCGATTATATTCTCTATACCCGCCCTTTCGTTAGCAGTTTCCGCAATGTTTATTTTGCTGATGTCCGGGATGATTTTATATCAAACCAGTGAAATTATTCATGGCGGGGAAACAAATTATATTCTTGCTACCGTTTCCTTATATGTTTCAATTTTCAACCTGTTTACCAGCTTGCTGCAAATATTAGGCATATTTGGAAGCGATGACTGATCATCCGGTAATAAACAGTCCGGCAAAATCCGGACTGTTTTACTTGGCTTTTAAAATAGCGCGTTTTTAAACAAACAAGCTTGCTGTTTTTACACTAAAACTCAAGTTTATTATATTTCTCTGCATTTAATCGGCTGATTTTCAAAAAGTCATTCCATATGCTTTTTCATATCTGATCTATATTCTTACGATTAAAACCTGCGCCGATTAAAATAATTATTAACTACAAAAGCTTCTCATTGAATTTACTGACGGATTCATAGCAAATCTTTTGATTTCAATTGAAGCATATTCTGCTATTACGACTATAGATGAACGAATATATTCCCGGACAACGCTGGATAAGCAATACCGAATCGGAACTTGGCTTAGGCTTAATTTTGGAAACCGAAATCAATCGCGTCACCGTTTTATTTCTAGCTACCGGGGATAAGCGCATTTATGCCAAAGATAATGCGCCTTTGACCAGAGTGTTATTTTCAGAAGGCGACACCATAGAATCTAGCGATTATCTTAAAATTACCGTTCAACAAGTTCAAAATGCCAACGGCTTGTTAACCTATATAGGCTTGGACGAGGAAGGCCAGCTTCAGCAAATTGATGAAATGGAACTCAACCATCATATTCAATTTAACAAACCCCAGGATCGGTTATTTACCGGGCAATTCGATCCAAGCGCCTGGTTTTTATTGCGCTATGAAACCTGGAGACGCCAACAACTGCATCAGCAATCCAAAGTCAAAGGTTTACAAGGCGCCAGAGCGGCATTGATTCCACATCAAATTTATATTGCCCATCAAGCCGCCAATCGTGAAATGCCCAGAATTATGCTGGCTGACGAGGTGGGTCTTGGAAAAACCATAGAAGCCGGCTTAATCATTCAACATCGCTTAATTAATGGTCTGAATCACAGAATTTTGATTCTAACTCCGGAAACGCTGCTTCATCAATGGCTGGTAGAGATGTTGCGCCGCTTTAATTTGCATTTTAGTATTTTTGACGAAAGCCGTTGCCTGTCCAGCCAGGAAGAAAATCCATTTCTAAATGAACAACTGGTTTTATGCAGCCAACAGTTTTTTTCCGAATCAGCACACCGCCAACAACAAGCTTTAGATGCAGGCTGGGATTTGGTCGTTATCGATGAAGCGCATCATATTCAATGGAGCGAAGCCGCGCCCAGCCAGGACTATATTTTTGTTGAAAAACTGGCGATGATTTCACCAGGTTTGATTTTATTGACCGCCACGCCTGAACAGTTAGGCAAGGAAAGCATTC
>CAVUMJ010000103.1:0-7842 GCA_963741375.1 uncultured Pseudomonadota bacterium | reverse complement strand
GCCGGTAGAGCAGTATTGATATTGGACATTTCAAAAGGGTTTTCACCGGCTTGAATGCTAGGGGCAACGCTTAACAAAGTTGACGCAATGGCACTGCTCAAAGTTAAAGATAAGGTTTTTTTGTACATGAGTGTGAATTCCAGATTAAATTATAAATGATTAGGAGAGCTAAAGCCGTTAAGGCTTTAAGTGTTCCTGATCTTTAGTCGGAAAAAATCAGAATTCCTTACAGTCAATTAAGATAAATACGGCTATTCATAAAGAATTTGCATGACACATGGCGCATCATTTTTTTTTAACGGGTTTGTTTTGCAACTGATCGACATAACGATGGGCAGCCTTTCGGATAAAGACGGTTTGTTTACGAAAATTTCGGCATTGCGAACAAATCATCAAATGTAAGGACATTTCCACGCGTTCCGGGAAACTCAATTTTTTATCCATGGCCTGAGAAACCAAGGCGCTTATCTCGCGACAATTCCGCATTATCACTCTCACTTTTTAATATTAAACCAACGAATTTCCAGACATTCTCGTAACCCGAGTCGCGCCCTGTGCAGAGTGACCCAATAGTTGGCTTCACTTAGCCCGGTCTCTTTGCAAATTTCGCTTGCATCCAAGCCAACTAATTCACGCAGCATAAACACTTTGGCCATTTTTGTCGGCAGCCGGTTTTGGCAAATTTCATAAATAGCCCAGAATTCCTGGTTTTTAAGAGCCCTTTCAGGACACGTCCAGGTATTGTTGACCCCATTCCAATGGCCGTTATCCAGAAAAAAGTCATCTTGTTCATTTTCTTCCGGTGACTCTTCTAACTGATCGACAATTGAAAAAAAACACTCCCGACTACTTTGACGAAACTGATCGGCAATTTTATGTTTGAGAATGCCGATTAACCAGGTACGCAAACCCGATTTGCCTTCGAATTCGGACGTGGATTGCAAGGCTGCTAACAGCGTTTCCTGAACAAGGTCTTCCGCAAGTTCGCTATTACGTAATTGCAAAAGCGCATATCGGATTAAGACCGGGCGATGTGCGGTTAGAATGTCTCCGCTTAACGCGGAGTCAGGGAGTGTTGTTTTCAGCAACATGCACCATTACTTCCTGTCGCGTCGCTTTGTGGTCCCGGCGTGCAGTCGAACAGGCCGAAATGTCGGGTTTTTTCGCCTAGTATCTGAAAATGCTCGGCATAGCGGCTACCGGACAGCATATCTGCGGTATTGCCGCAAACTCGCAAAGGTCGATGTGTTTCAAATAGGTGATGATCATCCAGTTCGAAATTATGGGGATGTTCATGAATAGTGCCTAAATAGCTGGCGACTTGGCCGAAATCTTCACAGCGATCTTCCAATGGCAGTTTGAACGCTCTTACAGTGACAGAGTTAAACTTGACCATACCGATTTTAGCGGTGACTTCAGGATCGTCCAGACTGATCGGATTTTGTTTTACCACCCGTACATCAGGACAGCCCAGTGAATCCAGAATACGTCTGAAATCTTCCCAATACAAGGCGCCGCCTAAACATTCACCGAGTAAAACAGGATCATTTCTTAAGCTATTGGGAATCCGGCGATCAGCGAACACATCCGAAAAATATAATTCTCCGCCCGGTTTCAAAACCCGAAAAATTTCGGCCAACACTTGCGGCTTTTCAGGTGACAGGTTGATCACACAATTGGAAACCACCACATCAATGCTGTTATCGACGATACCGATTTCAGCCAGGTTTTCGATATGACCATGCAGGAATTCAACATTGGCAAAGCCAAAACGTTCGGCATGCCATTGCAGGTGTCGTTGGGCAACATCTAATTGTTCGGGTGTCATATCGACTCCGATGACCCGGCCATTTGGTCCCACCAGTTTGGACAGTAAATAGCAGTCGCGTCCGCTGCCGCAGCCTAAATCCAGCACCGTTTTACCATGCAAGGCAGGTGGCAGCGGCGAGCCGCAACCGTAGAAGCGCTCCAAAACTTCAGGATGTAAACCGGCTAGCAAGGCTTTCAAATAGCTGGGCATTGCGTCGATACTGCAGCAAGCACTGGTTTTTAGATCGTTGCTTGATTGTAATACCTCACCATAATAATGACGGACGGATTCACTGATTTCGATGCTGGCGGACATTGTTTCCTCTTTTTTCAATTAATACGAATTACAAAATTATAAATAAAACTTTGGGTTGGTCGGCGTAATCGGTGATACATAATATATCTCATCAATTGGGGACTTATTGACGGTTTCATCCGTTTTGCTTTGTGGTTTTAGGCCGTATTTGCGTCATGGCATTTAAATTACGGCAGTTGTACAAAGGCAATGGATAGGGTTAATTAGTAAATAATATACCTGCTGTGTCCGAGTTTTGAAATTTGGCGTTAGTCGGAGAAATATAGAATTCCTTACAAAAAGTTTCGGATAGTATGCGCTGCGCTCTCATTTGCTGGTTTTGTCATCAGCAACGTGTTCGCTTCCAGTATAAATGCAAAGTTTTTTGTAAGGAATAGATCGAATTTATGACTAAGGGGAGGATAGGCTTTGAAGATATCCACTTTTTGTTGAATTTAATTTTAGGAATTTCTGATGTCGATGATGTGCAAAATGAACGAAAAATGCTGTAAAGCTAAAGGTCCTTGTATTCATGAGTGGATGATGATGGGCGTGATGATGATGGCGGTAATGGGTGCTATTGGTCATTGGGTATTGAACTGGTTTTAATCAGCCACTTATATAGCGCATTGCGGAAAAAATGATTAATTTATTAAATGTCGCCAAAATCATGAAATGAATTTAAGAAGGCAAATTTTTTTTCTGCCACTGTAAGGAATGCGTGCCGAAAACGACTAAGCCATGGGAATGTCTTTTGTCTGACTTACTGCATTTTCAAATTAATCATTTTTAAATTTAACAATAACTGAGATTTCATCATGAACAAAAAAGCACTACTTTCTGCCAGCCTGCTGACTTTAACATTAGGTACCAGCGGTTGCGCGATGATGTGTAAACCTTGTGCACCAAAAACCAGGGCATCACAACAAAATCCTTGTGCGGCTAAAAACCCTTGTGCCGCTAAAAATCCATGCGCGGCTAAATAATTAGTTTTGTGCTGAAGAGCCGGTGGATGCGTTTATCCACCGGCTGTTTTTAGTCAATAACGATATGGACACCTCTAAAAATCCAACCTTCGTCGCCATACTGCGTTGCGAGTTAAAAAATACTCCTTACAAATCACTCATATGCGTATCGAATATTTTTGCTTGGGCCTTGTCTGGCTTAGAAACTTGAATTTTTAGAGGCGCCTTTATGGCTGATATACAAAGCGCAGCAGAAATCAATCCGGTTATGCCTGTTCCGAAGTTTGATCTAACCGGTTTAAGTGCCGAACAGATTGAAAGGATGGCGGATGCAGGGGCTAAAATGATTGAAAGTTACCGTGTATTAAGTAAAGGCGGACTGAATATTGTTGGTGAAATGTTACGGGGGCAGGGCGAGTTTTACGAACTGGAACACTACCCGAATGATGATGTGTTTGATCAGGACACCCAATGTCAATACTACTATCATGCCCATCGATCCGATGCCGACGAGCACGGCCATTTTCATTTGTTTATTCGTCAACCGGGGATGCCGGAGCATGTGCAACCAATCGTTTATATTGGTGATGAGCCATGGCCGGAAGGTGATCAGGCGTTGACGCACCTGGTGGCCATCTCTATGGATGGCTATGGTTTCCCGACCGGTTTGTTTACCACTAATCGTTGGGTAACGGACGAGGCCTGGTATCAAGCGGAAGATATTATCGGTATGCTGGATTTATTTGTGATCGATCATGCTTTTCCTTCCTGGCCGGTTAATACCTGGATATCGAATTTACTGATCTTGTTTCGGCCTCAAGTGGAATGGCTGTTACGGGAAAGGGATTTGGCAGTGGCAAAATGGCAAGCGGCAAATCCGGGTCTTGATGTTTATGAAGATCGAAACTTGGATGTCACCTCGCAGCTAGCCATCAATGTCGAGAGTCAAATCAAAGCCGTGCTAGCGGTAATGGCTGATTAAGATTGGCGGTCAATGGTCTATGAGCGCATAACAAACCGATTCTTCAGATTAGGATCATTTTTTTAAATTAAATTTATCGGATTATATTTTATGTTTGGAAAAAATAGGACGATTAGTACGATGTTGTTAGCTGGACTTGCAACCGTATCCATTCATGTTTATGCCGCCGAGCGGTCTATTTATGTGATGACCAATGATTATCAGAAAAATGAGATTGTCCGATTTCAAACCGGAAATCAGGGAGCGTTGTTGAGTGAACAAACTCGTTATGACACCGGCGGCCTAGGCTCCGGTCCCGGCGTTATACCAGATGGCGCTGCCGACCCGTTGGGTTCTCAAGGCTCGGTAACTGCGGATCAACAGCATCGCTTATTGTTTGCCGTCAATGCCGGAAGCAATCAGCTTTCGGTTTTTCAAATTGCCGATAATGGCGAGTTAACATTGGCTCAAACAATCGCGTCGGGTGGTGAATTTCCTGTCAGTCAGTTTGTTTCTGGATCATTGGTTTATGTATTGAATGCCGGTAGCGATGGCGATATCACCGTGTTTGAAATTGGCGAAAATGGCAAATTGTCACAAAAAATGGATTGGACACGAAGTCTGCATCTGGGCAATCGAAATCCGCCGCTGATTGCTAAAGGTCCGGCACAAGTTCAAGTCAGTCCGGACGGTAAGTTTTTAGTGGTCACGGTCAGAGAAGTGGCTAAACCGGGTTTTTATGCTGGTGGTCTTGGCAAGATACTGGTTTTTCCTTTAAATGAAGAGGGTAAGCCGGCGGACGTTGCGGTTGATAACACCACAAATGGCGCTGGCCCTTATGCATTCAATTTTGATAGTCATGGCTATTTAATCGTCAGTGAAGTTCGTGGCGGCGGTCAGCCTGCATCGACTTTAGATCCGAATTCGGATAGTGCGATTGCTTCTTATCGCATCCTTCCGCTAGGCACGACAGAATTGATAGATCATATCGTCACTCATCAAGGGGGCGCTTGTTGGGTGGAAGTCGCCGGTAAATATGCGTATACCACCAATACCGATACCAATAATTTAACCGGAGTGTCGATCAACAAAGATGGCACGCTGTCTTTATTAAATGACAATCCGGTGATTGCAACCCCAGAAATGTCGGTGGCTTTCCCTGGTCGTATGCCTTTGCCACTGGATTTTGCGATTAGTCAGGATGGCGACTTTATGTACATTTTACAACCGGGAACCGGTAGTGTCAGTGCCTGGTCTATCACGCGTAATACGGGTGAATTAAAGGAGCTTAATCAGGTTTCCGGATTGGCTATGACGCCCATAACGCCAATCGATCAAGCATTTCAACCGGGTGGTGCAAATTCAGGTTTGGCTATTTTTGAAGCGGATGGTCACTAAATGGCTGTTGTGGTATAGCAGTCAAACAAGTCGCGTATAATTATCGGCGATCCATTCGACACTGAAATTGTCGAACCGCCCACGTTTTTGTTTTAATAAAGCGGGTAATATAATCCGTTATTTATTTTGTGGAGATAGAAATGGGCTTAAGTATTCCCCATCTTTTGGTGGTGTTGGCGATTGTGATATTAGTGTTTGGCACCAAACGCCTAAAAAATATCGGTGCGGATTTAGGTGATGCCATTAAAGGTTTTCGTAGCGCGGTTAAGGAAGGCGAAGAATCTCAAACGATTGCCGAAAAAGAAAGCGAAAACAAAATCAACGAGGTGTTGGAAGGGGTTGTTACCCATAAAGAACATGACAAGGTTTAAGTGATGTTTGATGTCGGGTTTTCTGAATTAATGATGGTTGGATTGGTAGCGTTGTTGGTCATCGGACCGGAAAAGCTACCAAAAGTGGCTCGAACTGCCGGTTTATGGATAGGGAAGTCCCGTAACTTGATGGCAACGTTTCAGGCTGAAATTAAACAGGAATTGCAAGCAGAAGAAATGCGGCAATTGTTGGAGCAGCAAAAGCTGATTGTCGATGAGTTGCAGCAGGAATTAGTCAATAGTCACCAGATCGTCATCGAGACGAGTGCCTCTGTCGAATCCGGAACGGAAATCAGATCTGATCTGCAACATGACAAATCAGACTGAATCAGCGTCGGAACAATCGCTTTTAAGTCATTTAGTCGAAGTTCGAGATCGACTGTTAAGGGTCGTAGTTTGTGTGCTGCTGGCGTTTTTGTGTACCGCCAGTTACGCCAATGTCATTTATGGTTATATTTCAAAACCGCTATTAAGTCAATTGCCCGAACATAGCAGTATGATCGCGATTGATGTCGCGTCACCATTTTTTATACCATTCAAACTGGCGTTTGTGGTCGCCGTGTTTATTTGTATTCCTTTCATACTCTATCAAGTCTGGGCCTTTGTGGCTCCTGGGTTGTATCGTCATGAAAAACAATTCATCATTCCTTTGCTGCTGGCCAGCACATTGCTGTTTTATGCCGGTGCAGCTTTCGCTTACTTTCTGGTATTTCCCGTGGTTTTTGCCTATTTGACTACGGCAGCGCCTATAGGTGTTACGGTGATGACGGATATTTCAATGTATCTTGATTTTATATTGGCTATGTTTTTTGCGTTTGGGATCTCGTTTGAAATCCCGGTATTTACCGTTATCCTGGTTTGGACGGGTATTGTTACGCCACAAAGCCTTGCAGATAAAAGGCCTTATGTCATCGTTGGGGTTTTTGTGGTTGCCATGTTTTTAACGCCGCCGGATGCCCTGTCGCAAACCTTATTGGCCGTACCCATGTGGCTACTTTTCGAATCGGGATTGTTTTTGTCAAAATTTTTGCCTGCAACAGACGTCGTGTAGTGGGCAGTCAATAGGCAATATATTCCGGCTCTATGTGAAATACAGTGCTTAAAAAGACAGTTCCTCAATCCTTCATGGTTTGAAGTACCTGTTTTACACCCGTATCGGGGACTAAAAGTCTTCACTCCGCTATTGCTCCGTTCCAAGATTTTCAGCGTCGGAGCGCGACTAAAACGGCCTAAACCAAGCATTATTTGCCGGATAATAACCCCAGTCATTCGGTTTTGAGATGGCTTGCCGATAAACCGAGGGTTGAAGAGGGCCGTGATTACAGCCGATAATTCAGGCAATTCCATGACACCGAAGCCCGGTAGTCATTTCATAGGAGACTTGATGACATCACTTAACCAATCCATAAAATTCGCACTCTTTTGGACAAGTTTCGTCATTTTCCATAGCAGCTGTTTTGTTTATAAAATATGAACAGTATAATCATTTATGAAGCATTTATTATTTTTGGAAAGACCAATAAAGTAAGCAAAATATTTTCAACGGTTGGAGGAATAAAATGATTCAGAAAATTGCTGTGATAACAGGCGGCAGTCGAGGGCTTGGTAAAAGCATTGCGCTGCATTTGGCGGACCATAAAACGGACGCCATCATCACTTACCTCTCACAAAAAGCTGAAGCCGATAAAGTGGTTGGTGAAATTGCCGCCAAAGGCGGCAAAGCCATTGCATTGCAACTTGATGTTTCGCAACATACTGGTTTCGATACATTCGCTGCATCGGTAAAGCAGGAGTTGCATCAGTATTGGGGGCGTAACGATTTTGATTATCTGATCAATAACGCAGGTATGGGAATTTACGAGGCAATCGCAACCACCACACCCGGGCAATTCGACCAACTCATGAACGTGCATCTCAAAGCGCCCTTCTTCCTCACGCAAAAACTGCTCCCACTTATGAAAGATGGTGGGCGCATCGTGAATATTTCCTCCGGTCTCGCGCGTTTCAGCTATCCTGGTTATGCCGCCTACGCCATGATGAAGG
>CAVUMJ010000102.1:0-7022 GCA_963741375.1 uncultured Pseudomonadota bacterium | reverse complement strand
ATTAAGAGTTGTTCTAGTTAATTATTTTTCACCCTACCTGCCTGGTTGCATATTGTCAGCTATCTTTTGCGCCAGGCTTAATGGCTGTTTGCATCAGCACTCAAGAAATTCAAATGTCTAAGCCAGACAAAGTGCTAGCAAAAAAAATGTGGCGCGCATATGATTGATATGTAAGGAGTATCTTTTTATCGCAACGCAGTATGGCAACGGCAGTTGGATTTTTAGAGATGCCCTCAAAACAATCTGGAAAACACCCTACTTATAACTCCCTTCCCATAATCCCTATATTGTTTCTAATTGATAAACAATCCATCTCTTTTATGCACCCTTGTTAAATGAAACTAACGCATTTATATTTAGAGTCGACTCAACTACCACACTCTGAAAATGAAACTATCTAATTTACATAAAGACATACTAAACGGCGCGGCAATTTTAGTGGGAATAATCGGATTGATTGCAGGGGAATACATTATTTCTTCCACAGTATTTGCAGCTACAACTTTGGCAAGCAACATCAACATGAATAGAAAAAACCTAAACTGATTCTGATAGTTTTAGAAAATTAAGAATCATTAAATTTTGGTGTCAGGATACTTGTTCAGCTAGAATCTTGGTTAAATCCGTAACAAATTAATATATAACCAATAAACTGCGTAATACCTACAATTTGGATTTATTTGCAAGCTTGACTAAGATACTAGCTAATATTTTTTAGTCTTCCTGTTTACGCTGCCTTTTTTCTCTACGTTGGCTAATGATCTGCTCCCATTTTTCAGCTTGTTCGCCGCTTAGGACTTGCTTGACCTGTTGATGAGATTGTTCGTTGATTGCTCGAATTTTCTCATGCTCCTCTTTAAAAACAGCTTCCAGTTCATTTTTTTGTTCAGGGGTTAAAGACAATTCCTTAGTCAAATTTGCCAAGTTATGACGCCGTGATCCAATATACCCGCCATCCCCGGGATCAGCGTAAACCATGTTTCCCAACAACATTAGGACTATAAAATACTTCAGACTCTTTTTAATCATGGATTCTCCTATAAACATTAAGTTGAAAAAGACTGATTCAACTCTTGGTATTAATTTAGCGAGTCGTTTTGCAAACCCTAGTTACATTTCTGCGTATCATTCCGGTTTAAATGCTCTGGCGAGACTTAGAAAATTGCCATGGCGTCGCCATAACTGAAAAATCGGTATTGTTGACTAATAGCATGCTCGTATGCCTTCATCACATTTTTATAATCGGCAAAGGCTGAAATTAACATTAATAGGGTTGATTCCGGCAAATGAAAATTAGTTAGCATCGCATCAACAGACTTAAATTGATAACCAGGGGTAATAAACAGTTCAGTATCTCCAAAACTTGCCATTAATTCACCGGTTGCCGAGGCAGATTCTAATGCACGAACCGCGGTGGTGCCTATGGCCACCACTCTACCCCCGGTTGCTCTGGTTTGTTTAACAGCCTGTGCCGTTTGCTCAGAAACTTGATAGAACTCTTTATGCATAATATGTTGGGTTAAATCCTCCACTCGCACCGGTTGAAAGGTGCCGCTACCAACATGTAATGTTACAAAAGCTCTGGAAATTTGCCGGGCATCCAATTTATCGAGCATATCCTGATCAAAGTGTAAACCTGCTGTCGGAGCCGCAACCGCACCCAGGTTTTTTGCAAAAACTGTCTGATAACGTTCAAAATCTTCAATATCATCAGGCCTATTTATATATGGTGGTAATGGAATATGGCCAATTTTTGCCAAGAGTTCATATACATTCCCGATAATTTCAAATTTTAGCCTAAATAAGTCCTGCTCCCGTTCTATGACGCGGCAAACAGTTCCACCCTCCAAATGCAATAAAGTGTCCGGCAGAGGTGATTTGCTGGCTTTGACATGAGCCAAAGCGGAATGAGGCCCTTCTATCTTTTCAATCAAAATCTCCACTTTGCCGCCAGTCGCCTTATTTCCAAATATTCTGGCCGGAATGACTTTAGTATCATTAAACACTAACAAATCTCCCTGCTTCAAAATCTCTAAAAAATCAACAAACAATGCATCCTTAGTAGCGCCGGTTGCTTTATCCAATACTAATAAGCGGCTCGCGCTACGAGTTTGCAGAGGTTTATGGGCAATTAAATTAATTGGGAGCTGGTAGTTAAAATCGCTTTTCTTCATATTCGTCGCATTATCCTAGAAACCGCAGTTGGATAGATATCATTTGGCATCAAACCTCAGCCATTATGCTATTTAAAAACTGTGGAAAACTTTGTGGATAATTTTTTTGCAAGGGTTTATTTCATTATCGTTTATTAGACAATTCTTAATTTAACATTAAACAAATTTTTTAAATACATTATTAATATCAATTTGTTATACACTTAACTTAAGACTTTACTTATAATTATTTCTGTTGCTAACTGATCTTTTAATTTTGTGTATAAACTATTGATAATCCTAACATTGCAATTGATGCTTGACTTTTTAAATAATTTGGGTGAATCTTTATTTCCAGCGCTTCATTTTACTTTACCAAGGAGTAGCTCATGATTCAACAAAACGCTTACCCTGTCATTGCAAACCAGCCTATAGTTTCAATTATTAAAGGAGTTGATCAAGATGTAGAACGATGCGAGGACATTCTGATGCTAGGCTACGGTTTTGTTCTTATGTCGCCATTATTTGCCCCCATTTTACCACCGCATATACTTTTACCTCTGATGGCTTTTGCATTTATTGTTTCAGTCTGTGTCACCAGATTCAATTTCCATACCATACAGAAAAAACTAAATGTATCGATCAGCTTATTAAGCATCCATGATGCTCCATTATTTAAACCTCTCGTTGAACTGTTTGCCGAATATCCAAAACACAGCTTAACCGATAGCTTTAATCCGTTGAAAAATATTTTGCGTACTGTTAAAAGCACACTGGGCTCATTGCTGATCAACCCTCTTTGGATGCCGATTTTCTATATGCTGGGCTTGCAATTCGCTGAAGAAAAGCAAATACAAATGCTTAATAAGACAGTCATAATGTTAGAACAAAAGACTGCTGATTGGCAGGCAGTAAACCAGGCGGCAGATTAAGCAGCTAATTGTTCTGCACGGAGTCTCTACAATCATAGCGGCTTAGTGTTGAAAGTTTTGACAGAACTTCATGCAGAGCGTAAACAAACTCTCCCAGCTATCTCCAGTAGCTTGGCCTTTAATTTGCCGGTCGGTTTCATTGCAAAGCAGAATGATACTTTGCAAATCATGGTCTTTCAAACGGCTCAAAGCTTGCTGCTGGGCTTGTTTCTGCTTGTCAGGAACATAGCTGTTTTTCAAAACAGCGCCAGAATGTTTACCGAATTTATGTTCAGACCGGATATGGAAAAGATTACGGGCTTCTCGGCTAATTGCCCATAACACTACCGGTTCAGCAATACCATCCACCTTTAAGCCATTCAGAATTTTAATGGCGCGATTGATTTTACCCAACAATAACGCGTCGACTAATTTAAAAACATCAAAACGACTATTATCAGCGACATCATCATCCACCATCGCTTTAGTGATAACAGTTTGCCCATATAATATATAAAGTTTTTCAACTTCCTGAGCAGCCGCCAGCAAATTACCTTCAATTCTGGACAACAGACTTTTCAAGGCATCCACTTCCATTTTCATACCTTTGTTTTCTGCCCGGCGTTTTAGCCAATTTTGTAAATCAGTTCCTTGCAACGGCCAAATCTGCACCATCACACCTATGTTATCCAAAGTTTGAAACCACTGGCTTTTTAAGGCAGCGGCTTCCAATTTGGCCATGGTGATCAGTAAAATTGTATCTTCAGGAGGGTTTTTGCCGTATTCAAGCAAAACTTTACCGCCCTCTCCAAGTTTAGAGGAAGGCAGTCTTAAATCTATCAGCTTTTTGTCAGAAAAAATCGATAGCGCTCCAGCCTCTGCTGTCAATTGATGCCACTCTCCGCCATTTTCTATGGCTATGACTTCACGACTTGTATAGCCATTCTGCCTGACAGAATGCCTGATGCTATCCGCCGCTTCTGCAAGTTGTAAAGGTTCGTCACCACTAATCAAATAAACAGGCGCCAAGGATTTTTGTAAAGCTCCATAAAGTTGATCAGCCTTCAGTCGCATATTTATTATTGCTTAACAGTTGTCTCAGTGTTAGCGTTATCCAGAGCAATTTTGGCACGCGCCATTACCATTCTGGCCACCTGCTTATAAATCTCAGTCCTCAGTAATTGTTCTTCACTACTTTTAGCCAGAACCGCCGTTTGATCGTTGAAAAATTCGCGAGATATTTCTATGGTTTGCTCATCCATCAACGGCTTGTCATGATTATCATAAAACTGAAAACGAATATAATAAATCAGCTCCAATTCCGTTGACTTACCGGTGGTTCCAATAGATAACACCCTATTGCGAATATCTTCCTTGTTAACCTTTACCACAACTCCGGCCTCTTTGCTGGTGGTGACTAAATTGCCTTTGGACGCCTTTAAAATAGAAGTTATTTGATCCTGAAAAGCTGAAGACGCTCCAGTCAGATAAACGCTTTTTAAAGATTCAGGCACCTCTAAAGAACCGCGCAGATGATATCCGCAAGCGTTTAAAACCAGAAGAACTATCATCAAAAAGCCTTTGACAAAGACACTCATACTATATTTCGCAATTTTTTGTTTACTAAACAACAATATTCACCAATTTTTGTGGCACTACAATCAGTTTTTTAATTTCTTTACCCTCCAGGTAACGTTGCACATGCTCATCAGCTAAAACCAAAGCTTCAATATCTGATCTACCGGCATTCACAGCCACTGAAAACTTGCCGCGCAATTTACCGTTGACCTGGACTACCATTTCTATAAAGTCTTGCTGCAAAGCAGATTCATCTACTTCAGGCCAGCTTGCTACAACAATATCGCTACTGTGTCCGAGATATTCCCAAAGTTGTTGGCAAATATGCGGAATGATAGGCGACAGCATCAGTACTATCCCTTCCAACGCTTCCTGGCGAACCATACAGGCCTGTTCAGACTCATCATCAAACTTACCCAAGGCATTGACCAGCTCCATATTAGCGGCAATGGCAGTATTAAAGGTGTGGCGCCGCGCCATATCATCACTTACTTTTTGCAAAGCATGATGCAACTGGCGACGGATATTTTTTTGATCATCATTCAGTTTGGAAAAATCCCGGGCTTGGACCTGCAAGCCCAATTCCAGATGCTGGTAAACCATTCTCCACAAACGTTTAAGAAATCGAAACGCCCCTTCTACGCCTGCATCATTCCACTCCAAAGACTGGTCAGGCGGTGAAGTAAACATGGTATAAAGCCTGACAGTATCCGCGCCGTATTTATCGATTAATACCTGGGGATCAACACCATTATTCTTTGATTTGGACATTTTCTCCACCGCACCCACAGTCACTTCCGAACCGTCACTGAGTAATTTGGCGGCAATGATCTTGCCTTTAGCATCCCGCTCCACATCAATTTGAGTCAGATTAAAATACTGCTTATGACCATGAGTATCAATCTGATAAAAAGTTTCAGCTACTACCATACCTTGGGTCAGCAGATTTTTAAATGGTTCGTTGCAAACCAGCAAGCCTTCGTCCCGCATTAGTTTGGTGAAAAACCGTGCATACAGTAAATGCAAAATGGCATGTTCAATACCGCCAATATAATAATCCACTGGCAGCCAATAATTAGCACGCTGATCTATCATAGCCGTATCGGCATCCTGACAGGCATAGCGGGCAAAATACCAGGATGACTCCATAAAGGTGTCAAAAGTATCGGTTTCTCGTCTGGCCGGCTGCCGGCAACTGGGACAAACAGTATGCGGAAATTCAGGATGAGCGGCCAAAGGCGATTGCGAACCATCCAGCACGACATCCCGCGGTAAAGTCACAGGCAACTGATCCTCCGGCACCGGCACAGTTCCGCAGGTATCACAATAAACCACCGGGATAGGCGCTCCCCAATAACGTTGTCTGGAAACCCCCCAATCACGCAATCGGAAATTGGTTTTACGCTCACCCTGACCCAGAACTGTCAGTTTTTCAGCAATCGCATCAAAAGCCTGCTCTGAGGTTAAGCCGTCAAATTCACCGGAATGGCCCAATACACCCTTAGCGGTATAGGCTTGAGCACTAATATCATCATTGTGACCATCATTAGCAAAAATTACCTGCTTGATGGCAATATCATATTTTTTAGCAAACTCAAAATCCCGCTGATCGTGGCCTGGGACTGACATCACCGCACCGGTTCCATAGTTCATCAACACAAAATTGGCTATCCAAACCGGTATTAAGTCACCGGTCAAAGGATGGATGGCCTCAATACCGGAATAGATACCGCGTTTTTCCATAGTTTCCATAGCTGCTTCCGAGGTTTCCATCAATTTGCAGGCTTCCAGAAACTCGGCGATCTCTACATTGGTTTCCGCCGCTTTAAGGGCAACCGGATGCTCGGCAGCCACAGCAACATAGGTAACCCCCATCACAGTATCCGGACGAGTGGTATAGATACGCACAGGCTTTTCAAAGCCCTCAATGCAAAAATCCATTTCTACACCTTCCGATCTGCCTATCCAGTTGGCCTGCATGGTTCTGACCTGTTCAGGCCAGCCCGGCAAGGTTTCCAGGGAACTCAGCAGTTCGTCAGCATAGGCCGTAATTTTTAAAAACCATTGGGAAATTTCCTTTTTCTCGACATGAGTATCGCAACGCCAGCAACAACCGTCTATCACCTGCTCGTTAGCCAATACAGTCTGGTCATGCGGACACCAATTAACCGGCGCAGTCTTTTTATAGACCAGTCCTTTGTTTAGTAATTTCAGAAAAAACCATTGTTCCCAACGATAATATTCAGGATCGCAGGTTGCCAGCTCACGGCTCCAGTCATAGCCAAAACCAAGGCGCTTCAACTGCTCACGCATGTAATCTATGTTTGAATACGTCCAATCCGCCGGATGGACACGATTCTGCATCGCGGCATTCTCTGCG
>CAVUMJ010000101.1:0-8263 GCA_963741375.1 uncultured Pseudomonadota bacterium | reverse complement strand
AGTTCGGTGGCGGCAGGCGCCAACTGCACGATCAGCGTTACCTTCACACCGTCCGCCAGCGGCAGTTGGGCGGCCTCGCTGAGCATCGCGGATAATGCCAGCGGCAGCCCCCAGGCCGTTAGCCTCTCCGGGACGGCACGGGCACGCGGGCCCAGCCAGCCTCTCCACCACCAGTCTGGCCTTCTCCAGCCAAGCTGTCGATGCCACCAGTACAGCTCAGACTATCACCCTGACCAACTCCGGCAACGCCGCCTTGAGTATTACCAGCCTCGCGCGTCTCGGGCACCAATGCCAGCAACTTTGTTCAGACCAATAATTGCGGCAGTTCGGTAGCAGCAGGCGCCAACTGCACGATCAATGTCACCTTCAAGCCTTCCGCCAGCGGGGCTGCTACGGCCACCTCGATATTGCCGACAATGTCAGCGGCAGCCCGCAGACCGTGAGCCTTTCCGGAACCGGCACGAGCACCGCGCCGGCGGTCAGCCTCTCCCCCGCCAGCCTGGCCTTCGGGAACCTAGCCGTCGGCACCACCAGTGCAGCTCAAACAATTACCCTGACCAACTCTGGCAACGCGGCCCTGAGCATCACCAGTCTCGCGCGTCTCGGGCGCCAACGCCAGCAACTTTGCTCAGACCAATAATTGCGGCAGTTCGGTGGCGGCAGGCGCCAACTGCGCGATCAGTGTCACCTTCACGCCTTCCGCCAGCGGGCACCGCCACGGCCGCCCTCAACATCGCGGACAATGTCAGCGGTAGTCCCGCAGACCGTGAGCCTTTCCGGAACCGGCACCGCCGCCGCGGTCAGCCTTTCCCCCGCCAGTCTGGCCTTCGGAAACCTGGCCATCGGCACCACCAGTGCAGCTCAGACGATCACCCTGACCAACTCTGGCAATGCGGCCTTGAGCATCACCAGTCTCGCGGTCTACGGGCGCCAATGCCAGCGACTTTGCTCAGACCAATAATTGCGGCAGTTCGGTGGCGGCAGGCGCCAACTGCACGATCAGCGTCACCTTCAAGCCTTCCGCCAGCGGCTCTGGCACGGCCACACTGAGCATCGCGGACAATGCCAGCGGCAGCCCCCAGACCGTGAGCCTTTCCGGAACGGGCGCCAGCACCGCGCCGGCGGCCAGCCTCTCCCCTGCCAGTCTGGCCTTCGGGAACCAGTCCGTCGGCGCCACCAGTACGGCTCAGACGATCACCCTGACCAATTCCGGCAACGCCGCCTTGAGCGTTACCAGCCTCGCTCTCTCGGGCACCAATGCCAGTGACTTTACTCAGACCAATAATTGCGGCAGCTCGGTGGCGGCAGGCGCCAATTGCACGATCAGCGTCACCTTCACGCCGGCCGCGGCGGAACTCGCACTGCAGCCGTCACTCTGATCGCGACAACGCCACCGGCAGTCCACAGACCGTGAGCCTTTCCGGAACGGGCACCGCGGCGGCGGTCAGCCTGTCTCCCGCCAGCCTGGCCTTCGGGAGCCTATCCGTCGGTACCACCGGCACAGCTCAAACGATCACTCTGAGCAATTCTGGCAACGTCACCTTGAGCGTTACCAGCATCGCGGTCTCGGGCACCAATGCAGGTTTGCGACGGCATGGACACGTAACGGCAACCGCCCTGCATGTAAGCCAGAAAAAACTGCCGCAACGCCCGTCCCACCAACTGGCAATCTTTCAGCGCCAGTTCCGGTCGCCGCTGACGAAGTTTTTCATAAAGAGCCGGCGGAAAGGTATAGGTACGGATGTAATCGGCGCGAACACTCCGCTGCCAGAGCCGCCAAAGCACCGTCAGCATTATCAGCAGTGTGACGATGATGGCGATGGCGGCAATGTTCATGCGGCTTGACCGGTTGCCGGTGACAACGCTTCGTGCAACGGTGAAGAAACGAGTTCTATTTCAATTCGCTTTAACAACTTCGATGCCGGCTCTGCATTTAAGTCTTGAGGAGCCAATTTGCCGCGCACGGCGATACGACCTTTAATGCAATAAACTTCTCTGCGAATTTGTGTTTCATCCCAGCCGGCTCTGATCAATTCCGGGGTGATGTGTTTGGCGCAAATATCGGCTTCGCTTAATCCTTGTCTAGTCATCCTACAAGTGTCAGTGGGTTGCTTTCTGCTCAACTTATGCGGTTATTATAGTGGAAAATCATTTTGGTCCGGACCACCGATCAAAGAATTGACGGGAAGCGCCGGCTCGAAAACCAGGGGCGTAAATTTAGCCTCACTATTCAAATAACTCTATCACAACGTCAAACGATTTCAAAACAACTTGAAACTTGGCTAGTAGTTCAGTTTGAATAATGTGAAGATGGTTTTTTGATAGAGATAACAGAAGTTTTGGGCATCGGGAGTATTTGCCGGGGTTTCGCCGGAAGGGATTCCGGCGCAAAGCTTACAAGGATGTACTTGCAGCGTCCCCGGACAAAAAGTCGCGGTTTTCAAAACTGGCGGATACCAAGCATCAATATCCCCCCGCGCCGGAATAGTTGTCCGAAAAATAATGATGCCGAACACCGGAGTATTGCCGCTGCTATTTCCCGGCAATATTTGCTGAAGTATCCAATAAATCATGACTGATATGCGATAACCCGCCCTCCAGTATCTTTTTGATATCGGCGGTTTGCCAATTAGGATGCAATTGTAACAACAAAGCCGCCATACCCGCCACATGCGGCGTAGCAAAGGAGCTGCCGGTCATAAATTCATAAGCATGGTGCGGAACGGTGGTCAGAATATCCACACCCGGCGCAATTACTTCCGGAGCAGCCGCCTCATCACCCCGTCCTACCGCTATGACTCCGGACATATTTGCCGGAAATCCGCCAGTTTGATCTTTGCCGGGAACCGCAGCGATCACCACGATACCCTTAATCAGCGCCTTCTCGACTAAAACCCGCAATAAAGGATCTTCCGGCCCGCTCAAGCTTAGGTTAATAATGCGGCTTTTCAGACGAATTGCCTGATTTATGGCCAAGGCTAACGTAAAAGTGTTGCAACGCGCCGCTAACAAACCCGGCTTATCAGGCCAGCAGGCGCGTAACGCCAAAACCTCGGCTTCCGGGGCTATACCGGCGATACCGATGCCGTTGTCCGGTTTGGCGGACAGTACGCCGGCAACGGCTGTGCCATGCACATCCGCTAAATTGTGATCGGCCGGTTCCGGAGCCAAATTTTGGGTATATTTGATTTGCCCTTGCAAATCGGGGTGATCGGCATCCACGCCGCTATCGATCAAGGCGATACGGACACCGCGGCCGGTGGCTATGGCATGTAAATCGCCAATTCCCAGAGACTGATAGCCGTTTTGTAAAGACAGGTAAGGATCGGCGTTAGCCCTGGCGGTAGTGGATTGACTTAAGGCATTAAAGCTGTTCATGGGCTGCACCGAAACAACCTCGCTATCCTGTTGCAATTCGGCCATGATGTGTTGCAGTTGCTCCTGATCGGCAGCTTCATAGACGACACAACTTTGACCCAATTCGGTCATCGGCCATTGCATGATGATTTGCAAATGATGCCGGTCCGCCAACTCGACGGCGATGCCGCGGCTCCAGCCGGAATTAGCGTATTGGTCCTGAACCCGGTAATTATCCAGTGGATTCCCGCTTATGTTTCTATTAATGTTTTGGTCGGCGAATGTCACCAGCAAACGCTGGTTTTCCGTTACCGCATTGTCTGCAGGCCGGTAAACCAGCTTGTTTTCCGCACACCCCGCCAATGCCAGCCACACCGGCATCCATAACACTATCCGCACGATGATCATGACAGACTCACGGCTGTTTTATCGGCTCGACCAGCACCACTGACGGCTGCTGGCGCAAATAGACGATGATTTGGGCTATTTTCCGGCTATCGTCAACATCATCAACCTGAATGGTATAAGCTCCGACGCTGTTAGGACCGGCTATGCGCCGAGCATGTATCTGCGCCAACTGCTCATCAATTTCTTTATCGGTGGTAGATTTAGCGAACACCACATACAATTTGCCTAAGCCCAAAGATGTAGGCATATTGGCGGAAAGCGTGTAGTAATCGTTTGCCGGCACTAGCTTATAAGAAAGAATAGTCAAAGGCAGCAAAACCAGCAGAAATACCGCAAGCACCACATACTTAATTTTAGGGTAGTTTTTGACAAAAACACTCCGCAACCAATAGCCGGTATGTTTAGATTGATGAGTTGCCCCCTCTCCGAACTGATTCGGCAGCCGGCTGGGCAATTTCGTCCGTAATTTTGCAAATGATATGTCTGCGGCGGCTTCCAAATCCGAAGCCCGGTTAACAGCAACGGCAATATTTCTCAACTCCAGCAATTCCCGGCTGCATTGTAAGCAGCTTTGCAAATGGATTTCAAGCGCTTGCCGCTCGTCATCTTCTAGGCTTTGATTAAAATACCAGGGCAACAAAAGCTGTAATTGCCGGTGTTGTTCCACTGTGAGGGGCTTAGGTGAATTCATGGCATTAATTCTCGTGAGTTTCCGCAAAAAATTGCAGTTTTTTGCGGGCATGGAACATACGGGTCTTAACCGTGTTTTCCGGGCAATTAAGGACTTTGGCTATCTCCTGGTAAGCCAGACCGTGATAAAATGTCAATTCGATCACTGCCCGCTGGCCGGGCGGTAAAATAGCAAGCGCAGTATTTAGCCAATCCGCGTTTTCCTGGTTATTTTCCTCATTTAGACCGGGATCGCTCAGGGTTTCCTTAAGCTCATCGACATCTATATCGAAACTACGGCTGACATTTCTCGACATCGATTTCAACGCTTTGTGGTAAGCGATGCCAAACACCCAGGTCGATATTTTACTGGAATGGTTAAAATTATCGGGTTTTTCCCAGACGACCAGCAATGTTTCCTGAATCAGTTCTTCCACGGATTCCGGCTGATTGGTCGTGCGCAGGATAAAACGAAATAATCTTGGGTAATAAAGTTTGTAAAAAACTTCAAAAGCTGAAGTACTCCCCTCGGCAATACGCCGCAATAAAACCTTTTCATCGGCATCGATATCAGCTCGTACTGATTTTCCAGGCGGTTTTCGGTTTTGGACTAATCGCAACATGGTTTAAAATTCGGTTTATTTTTAACTGTATTCCCCAATGGCGGCAAAAAGTTCAATTGGTCAAAATATTTTTTAGAACCCCAGCGTAATCGATATCAAATATTTATTGGCAAGCGGTTGCGGATAAAATGCGTCCGGATAGGTAGAGCTTTTTGGGTAGTGCTCCAAATGCACATCGACATAACGCATATCGATCACTAAATAACTAGTCGGAAACCAGGAAAATCCTATATTCCAGTAAAAATAATCCTGTCTGAGCAATTGCACAGCCTGAGAATATCCTAATCCGCCTGAAAACTGAAAATTGTCCAATAGATCACGCCGAAAATTCAGTTCATAATCAGGAACAGTGGCATGGCGTTGATAGGCGTCCGGGGCCAGAAAGACTCTGGCGCTAAGCCAATCCTGATAATGCAAGGCGGCAGAGAACTCTTCATAATCGGCGTTGCGGCCAAAAACTTTGTTGTCAAAAATATAGGCGCTTACCAACAAATCCGTCCGCCAATCCTCTGTAACTGCCAAGTTCCAACCCAAATACGGCTTGACTTCCACGTCTGCATGACCCGCGGGAGCGTGATCATCAAAACTAAGCTGGGAAATGCCTGTCCCTAACAACCAGCCGGATTCGGCTTGATAACGAAGGTCAGCTTGCACAACCGGATTACCCCGGCTTTTTGAATATCCCCGATAAACGTATTCGCTTCGAAAGCTTAATTCGCCATGCCAATCCGCCATGACTGAAGCGCAGCAAATTAGTAGGCTCAGCCCGGCAGTGCCTGTGATGATTCTATGTTTACAGAGAGCCATAATTTAAATATTGGAATTCCATATCGAGAGCTGCTTAGAAAAAATCCTACACTAATCGGCGCTCTTTTCACCAATTTAATTCAACATTAACTCAAAACCATTACCCAATATTTTTATTCTGACCATTGAACCTTTAATCCCCAAGTTGAATTAACGGAGTAATGGTTTTAAAAGTTTTTGGCTTACCAATAGCCGGCTGTTGTAATCCCAACATCTTGCGCGCCAAAACCCGCAAGGCCATTACCAGCAAAACAATTGCTTTATATCAATGACTTATGCACCAAAAACAGCTGAATGTTTTTTCGTATTTTTTGCGCTCATTAAACCGGAAAAAATGACAGAAATACTCATGAAGCTCATAGAAAACTTTGCCGGCATTCGATTGCTTTGAAGCATAGACCCGGTTTAGCGACACAACATTTTGTATTCATTATGGAGATATCTGCATGAACAGTCACATTTTTCCGCAACAAAAATCGCCCATTTCCCGAGGCATAATTTTAGCTGCAGCCTTAACATTATGCTCACCTTTTGCAGTGGCGGACACCACGTTTAATCAGGTTAATCTGGTCACTGACGATCAAACTGTCAACGCAGCCAAAATTACCGATACCAATTTAAAAAATGCCTGGGGAATATCGTATGCGCCCACCGGCGCTTTTTGGATTTCCGATAACGCTACCGGTGTTGCCACCTTATATAGTGTCAATCCCACTACCCAAGCCACCTCTAAATTGGGATTAACTGTGAGTATTCCCGGCGACGGCAGCGTTTCCGGCCAAGTTTTTAATGGCAATTCTGCCGCATTCAACGGAGATTCGTTTTTGTTTGTCAGTGAAGACGGCACTATCTCCGGTTGGCGCGGGGCCTTGGGCACAAAGGCGGAAACCTTGCAAGCCGCTTCCACCGCTAATGTTTACAAAGGCGTCGCGGAAGCGACTATTGGCGCCGATAGTTATTTGTATGCCGCCAATTTCAGGGCGGATAGCATAGATGTGCTTCTCGGCAACAACCAGACACCGGCGTTATCAGGCAATTTCAGCGACACCAATCTGCCTGCCGGATATGCGCCGTTTAATATTGAAAACCTGGGCGGCAATTTGTTTGTGACTTATGCTGTTCAAGATCCCACCAAGCATGACGACGTAGCCGGAGCGGGAAATGGCATTGTTGACGAATACAACCTGCAAGGCCAGTTAGTGGAACGAATCGCCAGCAACGGCGTTTTGAATGCGCCTTGGGGTTTGGCTATCGCGCCCAGTTCCTTTGGCCAATATGCAGGCGACTTACTGGTTGGTAATTTCGGTGACGGCAAAATCAACGTCTTTAATCTGCAAACATCCACGCCCACCTATGTTGGAACCTTATCGGACGGCAACGGCCAGCCGATATCAATTGACGGGCTTTGGGGTTTAAGCATAGGTAATAATGGCAGCGGCGGCGGCAATCAAACATTATTTTTCACGGCCGGCCCCAATGGCGAGACCAACGGTTTATTTGGCTCTGTTAATGCCGTTCCATTACCTTCCGCTGCTTGGCTATTCGGTTCGGTTATGCTCGGCGCCGGTTTGTTTCGTAAACGTCAATCAGCTAAGTTAATCTGCTAATTGCCGGTCATTGCTGGAAAACGCTGATTGTGGTTGATTACAATTGACGTTTTCCCTTGTGTTGTTGGCTGACGGTTATTCATGCTAGAGTCAAGTTCATTTAGATTTCGTTTGATTAACGCTTTCAATACCCCATTATATGTAAAGTCAGTCGTTCGTGCATTCACATCAGGCTTTTAGCAAAGTTAACAACTGATCGATTGCCTTTTCTACGCCACGCATATTATTTAAAACCTCGGGGTTAAAATGTTGGGCATAATTTTCCGGCACATTGGCAGCATCGTTAACATAACCAGCGAATTGTTTTTTCAGTTTTTTGGTTTCAATCTAAGGTGTTACATTTATCAGTCTTAATAACATAGCTTCAAAACATTGAGTCGGCCTGAATGAAAAAAGGGAAGCGGATATCTTAATTTGCTGCTGCTCATTGATGGGAAACCGGCCAACAACATTGACAATAGAAACAACCAAAGTGGAAGCCAATTGCTTGGCTAACGGCACATCATATTGTGCTGCCCATGAAATTAAAGACACATTGGTGCGAACTCTTTTGGCTGAATATGGCGATAAACCAAAACCTTGCAGTTTTACTGTATAACTTCCGGTTTCAGGATTCCAGGTACGGATAAAAATATAATTAAACCTTTCACGCTTTTGGTAAAGCGCTTCATGCAAGACCATTCTCTGATGTGCAAAGTAAAGTATAGCGCCAAAGCGTACCATCAAGATCAAAAGTACATTCAAACTCAGAAGGTTCTGAGTTGTGTATAAAATGTGGATAGAACGAAATTA
>CAVUMJ010000100.1:0-9868 GCA_963741375.1 uncultured Pseudomonadota bacterium | reverse complement strand
TTGTTGACGCTGCCTGTCGTGATTGTTGCCACAGAAGAGGGTCTGTCCCGGATTCCAAAATCAATACGAGAAGGAAGTTTGGCGCTTGGCGCCACAAAAGCTGAGACCCTTTGGCTGACAGTATTGCCAATGGCAAGTCCGGCAATCATGACAGGTTTAATTTTGGCAGTTGCCAGAGCGGCAGGAGAAGTTGCGCCATTGATGTTGGTTGGTGTGGTCAAACTAGCCCCTACTTTACCGGTGGATGGTAATTTTCCATATTTGCATCTGGACAGAAAATTTATGCATCTTGGTTTTCATATTTACGATGTAGGCTTCCAAAGTCCGAATGTTGAGGCGGCCAGACCTTTGGTATACGCTACATCTTTTTTACTGGTTTTGGTGATTGTTGGCCTGAATATGTTTGCAATAACCATTCGAAATAACTTGCGGGAAAAATACCGCGCCTTGGAAAATTAAATTTGCATTTTTTATAATGCATGGATTAATCAAAATGACAACAGCACAATTACGCAGTCATGGTATAGATATCTCCGCCTTAAACCGGGATGAAAAGTCGCAATTTGGTGAAGACCTTGATACTTGTATCAAAATTGAAAATCTGAATCTTTTTTATGAGGAAAAACAGGCGCTGTATAATGTCAATATGGAAATGCCCAGAAAAAAAGTGACGGCTTATATTGGTCCGAGCGGTTGTGGTAAATCGACTTTGCTTCGCTGTATTAACCGAATGAATGATCTGGTAGATGGCGTTTCCATCCAGGGCAAAATATTGTTGGATAATGAAGATATCTACGATAAATCTGTCAATGTAGCTGCTTTGCGAAGAAGAGTAGGCATGGTTTTTCAAAAACCTAATCCGTTCCCCAAGACCATCTACGAAAATGTTGCATATGGATTGCGCATTCAGGGCATTAATGACCGCCACATTTTGGATGATGTGGTCGAGAAGTCGTTGCGAGGCGCCGCTTTATGGGATGAAGTAAAAAATCGTCTGGCCGACAATGCTTTAGGCATGTCCGGCGGTCAGCAACAAAGGTTGGTTATTGCCAGAGCAATCGCCATTGAACCTGAAGTCATTTTGCTTGATGAACCTGCTTCTGCGCTGGACCCGATTTCGACTTTGAAAATTGAAGAATTGATTAATGAATTGAAGGATAAATACACTATTGTTATTGTTACTCACAATATGCAGCAGGCTGCGCGCGTATCGGATTACACCGCATTTATGTATATGGGCGAGTTGATTGAATTTGGCGAAACCAGTGAATTATTTACCAATCCATCAAAAAAACAAACTGAAGACTACATAACCGGTAGATACGGTTAAGGGAATGGAATATGGATACTAATAAAATAACCCAACATATCTCCCGGCAATTTAATGAAGAAATGGAAGATATCCGCAATAAAGTGCTGGCTATGGGGGGCTTGGTAGAACAGCAAGTCGATTTAGCAACTAAAGCCTTTATGGGATATGACATTGAAAACGCGGAAGTTGTGGTGCTTCAGGATAAACTGATCAATGAATTAGAAAAAGATATTGATCATGAATGTTCTGAAATCATGGCCAGAAGACAGCCGGCGGCTTTTGATTTACGGATGTTAATTGCCACCATCAAGATTATTACCGACCTGGAGCGGATAGGCGATGAAGCAACTCGTATCGCTCGGATGACTTTGCGTCTGGAAGTAACCGATTTTCATGAAGATAAATACTACGAAATTGAACATCTGCTGGAATTGGTTAAAGACATGCTTAATGGCGCCTTAGATGCTTACGCCAGGACAGATGTTGAAGAAGTGGTGGACATCACTGCCCAGGATGCTAAGGTCGACAGAGAATATACTAGCATTACTCGGCAACTGATTACCAAGATGATGGAAAACCCGCGTAATATTACCAGAGCTTTGGATATGCTATGGACAGCTAGAGCCTTGGAACGAATTGGCGATCATGCCTGTAATATCTGTGAGCATGTCATTTATATGGTTAAAGGTAAAGATGTTCGCCATCTCAGTCGTGAAGAACTGGAAAAAACGGTTAGAGCCTGATTTGCTGTTTTTGCCCATTCGATGAATGGGCCGGCAAAGCAAACCTACAAAGTGATTTTCTTATATAGCGTACATGATAAGTAGTCATGCTATCGCCGCTAATTGTTATTCCTGACTTTGGTTGTTTACTAGGAGACTTTCCCTCGCTACGGTTCCTATTCTCGGGCAGGGCCATAGGGTGTATTAGCGAAGCGCAATACGCCGGATGATCAAAGGCCAACATGCGGCGTAATACGGCTAAGGCCTATTGCGCCCTATGCCCTGACTCCTATTCTCGGACAGCCTCCTAGATGTTTGTCGGAAGTTGCACTGTATCTGTTTTTGAGTTTTCGCAGTATTTATTGGTATGACAACCATTGCATTTGTGTCTTTTCTTGAATGATTCTATTTAAATTTTAGTAATCCAGTCCGGAAAGTTTAAGTTTCTTTTCTACCCGGACGGGTTTTGATCAAACCTGAAGCTTTAAAAATCAGTGTTTATTTCCCAAAAATGTATTTTCTGTTTTCTATTGGTAAACAAACTAGCCGTAAAAATGTGTTGAAATTGGATTAGAATAACTTCGCTTGCCAATTAACTGTCATTTCACAGGAGAACCTCTAATGGCTGCTAAAAACATCATCCTGCAATATCCAACTCAGGAGAACCAATATGAACTGCCCATACTATCAGGTACCTTAGGGCCTGATGTGATAGATATTCGTCAGTTATATGCGCATACAGGTCTTTTTACATACGATCCCGGTTTTACTTCAACTGCAAGTTGCACTTCTAAAATTACTTATATAGATGGTGAAGCCGGCGTACTGTTGTATCGAGGTTACCCAATTGAACAATTGGCGGAAAAATGTGACTTTTTGGAAGTATGTTACTTACTGCTAAATGCAGAATTGCCTAATGGTTCGGAAATGCGCCATTTTGTGACCGCCATTAGTCAGCATGTTATGGTCCACGAACAGCTTATCAAGTTCTATAGCGGATTTCGTCGAGATGCTCACCCCATGGCTATATTGGTTGGCGTGGTTGGGGCTTTGTCTGCTTTTTATCATGATGTTATGGATATTAACAGTAAGGAGGACCGCAAGATATCTGCGATACGCTTAATTGCAAAAATGCCCACCATGGTGGCAATGAGTTATAAATATAGTATTGGCATGCCTTTCATTTATCCAAAACGCAGACTGGGTTATGCCGAGAATTTTATGCGAATGATGATGGGTGATCCTTGTGATGAATATCTGGCAAACCCTGTATTGGTCAGGGCATTGGATAGAATTTTAATTCTGCACGCCGATCATGAACAAAATGCTTCCACTTCTACAGTCCGCCTAGCCGGTTCGAGCGGGGCTAATCCGTATGCCTGTGTGGCGGCAGGTATAGCCTGTTTATGGGGCGCTGCGCACGGTGGCGCAAACGAGGCGGTATTAAACATGCTTGAGCAAATTGGCGATGTCTCCAGAATTGGCGAATATGTTAATAAAGCAAAGGATAAGAATGATCCTTTCCGCCTGATGGGATTTGGTCACAGGGTTTATAAAAATTACGATCCGCGTGCTAAATTAATGCATGAAACTTGTCATGAGGTTCTGAATGAACTGGACTTGCATGACGATAAATTGTTCAAGTTGGCGATTCAACTGGAACGTATTGCACTCGAAGACCCCTATTTTGTGGAAAGAAAGCTTTATCCTAATGTAGATTTTTATTCCGGCATCGTTTTAAGAGCATTAGGTATCCCAACGGAAATGTTCACTGCTATTTTTGCAATGGCCAGAGCCGTAGGCTGGATTTCGCAATGGGATGAAATGATTTCAGATCCGGAGTTAAAAATTGGCAGGCCTAGACAGCTGTATCAGGGAGTATCGAGACGCGATGTTAAGCCAATCTCCAGCCGTTAATCAATCAATCAGTTAGATAAGTTGCAACAAGCAAGGCGTCAGCTTGGTTACATTGGTTTAATCCACAGGGATGTGGAGTGTCCGGTATTTGGAATGAACTCCGGTATGTTTATCTTGCGCCTTAACCAAAAAATAGTTTACCAAGTTTTCTGATAGTCTCTTGATCCGGTAAATCCGTAAATACCCCAACCCCTGGAACATCCTCGCGCATACCTCTGACAAACAAGTATTTTACCCCGCCAAAATGGCGGTGAAATTCATAATCAGGCAAGCGCTGTTGCAGATAGTTATCCAGTACCAGGCTGTATAGCCAATATTGTAGTCCGTAATTATGAACTCTCATGGCTTCAAGCAGAAAATTGTCAGTATAGTCAGGTAAACAATTGGTTTTATAGTCCAGTAAATAATATTTACCTTGAAATAGGCAAATCAAGTCAATAAATCCGGTTAGATACCCGCGCATCTGTTTACTGGATAAAGCTTGATAGGCGGGCGAGACTTGCAATATGGAATTGATCTTGGCGGTATCAATAGACTGGAGTGACAAATAAAAAGGCATTTCTTTTAAGCAACAGCTCTCTGCAAGATTTTTTAAACGGAAATCTTTGTCTTTATCAAGCGGAGTGTTGACAACTGTCTTTAGCATTTGGTCAATCAAATCAGGACTTTCTATCTTTAAACCATAGCGCATGATGGCTTGATCACGAATTAGGCTGTTGTTCTCATTCGCCGATAAACTTTGAAAGCTGATGGTTTCCAATAGATAATGTATGACATTGCCCAGTTGAGCGCCTCTAGGCAAACCGGCATAATTTGGCGGCTCGAAATTTTCTGAACTGCTGCTTGCAAAGCTTATATCATTCTCTTGTTGCGTTGCTTCTGTAGACGAAGGAATTTGCCTGGGTAAAGATTCAGATCGGAAAAAAATGTCTTCAACAATGTCCTCAGGCTCAACTGCTTTGTCTGCAGGTAATTCCGGAGTGTCATGTACACTTAGGGAGGATATCGACGTATAACTGCTCATTTGCCAATCGGTTTGCAATATGCGTTTACGACGCTGATAAGTTAAATTTTGTTGGCGGATAGGAGGTTGATAATGGCCGTTGAGATTGGTTGGCGCCGTTAATAATCTGTATTGAAATGCATTGGCATGTTTAGCAGCCAGCATCATTAATTGATGTTGTTGACTGGCAAAATCCGTTCCTGCAAATTCCAGTAAGTAAGCCAAGGCGGAATCATTTTCCGCCGTTTTGCTGCGTACATCAGCCCAGGCCAGATAACAACGGTATTTTGCACGAGTAACCGCAACATAACACAAGCGTAAATCTTCAGCTAATTCTTCCCAGATAGCCTGTTCCCGGCGCCGGAAGAAGTCTTTGGAGCCAAGATCGGCTATCATTTCACCATTTTCGTGACAAAAAATCTGATTTGTCTCGGATCGTAACCGGTCGCTGCGTAACCATAAATTAGGGCAAAACACCACAGCATATTCCAGGCCTTTAGCGCTGTGAAGCGTGACGATTTTTACCGTATCCCGATCAGTTTCCAGTCTAAGCAAGGCGTCTTCATGGTTGTCTTCAGTGGCATGCTGAATGGCATGAAGCAGCCAATCCATGGTTTTATTGATAGAAAGATGTTCGTCGATGGCGGCTTGTTGAAGCCGTTCGATCAGGTGGAGCAAATTAGTCAAAGCTCGCTCGGGCAGCGTTTGCCGGCTTAAATGAATCTCCACCTGTTCTTGCTGCAATAGTTGTTGCATCATACAAAGCAGGCCTTGTTGTTGCCACAGTTGATGGTAATCTTGAAAACGGCTTAACCAGCTATCCATTGCGGCTTCATCATTGATTAGCCTGTACAGCATTTGCCCATCCAAATTAAACCAGCTAACGGTTAAAGCCTGCTTTACAGCAGAAACATGGCCGGGCTGGGCAATAGCCTGTAGTACACTGTAGAGTTCAATAGCCTGGTGACTGGCAAAAACCGACTGTTTGCTGTTTAAAACTGCCGGTATGCCAACATTATTTAAGGCCTGTTGATAATCCAGAGCCTGAGAGTTTGTTCGAACTAAAATAGCAATATCTTTGGGTTGCACCGGGCAACTGCTACGTTTGGTATCTATTGGAGTGGCATGGTTTAGCAATGCCAGAATTTCGTTAACCACAGCGTCTTTGATAGCGCTAGCGGCTTTGCCTGAGGTCCAGTGTTCCAGATTAGCGTTTTGTTTGTCCAGTTGCCACAAAATCAGCGGGGCTTCACCACCGATTTTGCCGTCACTAAAATCACGGGCCGCATTAACGTGATGGTAAGGTAAATGATCGAATAAAAAGGGTTTATTTCGATTAAACAGCTGATTGATAGCTGTAACCAGATCCGGATGGGAACGCCAGTTATGCAATAAAGTGTAATGGTGGTTGGCCGTTTGGTGGGCTTGAAAATAAGAATATATATCAGCGCCGCGAAATTTATAGATAGCCTGTTTAGGATCGCCGATTAAAAATAGATAATGGCTGGAAGTCGCAAAAATCCGTGAGAAAATTTGCCATTGCTTATTATCAGTATCCTGAAATTCGTCAATTAAGGCTGCTTTAAAGCGTAACTGCAACTCCTCTATCAGTTTATGGGCATGCTCTTTGGTTAATGCCTCATGCAAGCTACTGATTAATGTATCGAATGACAACACATTATTTTGCTGTAGAGTTTTATCCAGATTGACCCGCAGGTATTCCAGCAAAGATCGGCGGAAATCCACTTGAAGTTGCTGTAGGGCAATCGATAAATCGTCAAAAATACCGCAATCAATTGCCAGACTGTTTAGATAAAGTTGCTTTTGTTGATCGCTGGGTAATAGTTTGGCTTTACTAACCAAAAATTTTCGAGTATTCAGACCATTAAAAACACCTCGACTGGTTATCCAGGATAAATCAAAAATATTGCTATCAGGTTTGGCAAGCCAAATCCTGAAGCTGTCTCTATGCGCATTAACGATTTTGATAAACGAATCGTTAAAAGTATTTTCTTGGAATGCCAAGTCAAGCTTGCCTAAAATATCCGGCAAATTTTCCGCGGCTTTTTTAAGCAAATCCGCAAGACAGGCAAGACACTGTTCAAGGTCAAAATTCTGCGGATAAATGCTTTGCCGAAGCTGGATACGATTTATACTGGCTAACAGAGCCTCAGGAGTCGGAAAACAGGCTGTTAGCAAAGCAACCTGCCATAAAGGCCGTGCATACAGCTGTTTACGCCAAAAGTCTTCTGCGCAAGCTAGATTAAGAGCCGAAATATTACTGCTAAGTTCGCTATTGAACATTTGCCCGCTTTGCAAGGCGTTTTCCATCAGTACACGTTGACAGAAACTGTGTATGGTATAAATGGGCGCCTGATCGATATCCAACAGGGCGAGGTCAAGCCGTTGCTTGATGGTATGTTTTTCTAAATTTAAGCTATCCAGCCATTGTTTTAGAGTAATGTCTGACGGGTTTTCATCGCTCTTCAAGGCAAGTCTGGCTTCAGTGAGTCGATTACGAATGCGCTCTTTTAATTCTTCAGTAGCCGCTTTGGTAAATGTCACAACTAAAAGCTGTTTGATGTCCAGCTCAAGTTCAACTACAAAACGCAAGATCAGCATGGCGATAGTATAAGTTTTACCTGTACCGGCAGAGGCTTCGATTAAATTAATGCCTTGACGTAATTCGCTATTCGCAGCGTTGAACGGTTTAATCAACATGTGCTGCTTCCCATGCCGGCAATAACAGAGATTGACATTGTCCGGCAAAATCTTCGTTGAAAATAAGGTTTAAGTCGTAATGCAGCAAAAATTGCCGGATCTCGGGCTCGTAACCTTTATCTAATTTATCAAGCAATTTCTTGATGACAGCATGCAATGCCGTTTCGGCGTTATTTTGTTGAAGAAAATCAAAACTTGCTTCTGTGAAAAATGCGTGAGGATGCTGCCTGCCTTGCAAGAAAATCCCGATTAATTGGATCAGAATATCGCGATTGGCAATTTGCGGCGAAAAACTCAACTCGTAATCTTTGCTGATCAGGTAAGTTGTTTGAGTTTCAATACAGTTAATCAATAAATGATGCAGCCAGGCCGTTAAAAAATCTTTACCTTTTAGATTGCTGTAACGGTAAAACAGGCAGCCATTTTCAAAACGGTTAGCTAGTTTTCCGATTATTCTATGAGAACTTAGACTTAAATCAAATGATAGAGCCGGTAGTTTAAGTCCTAAGCCTTTGGATTGAATGTGATCGACAAATTCTGTAATCAAGGGCTGTTGTTTAAACCATTCCATTTCGCCTATGCTGCCGGTTGGCCAAAGCCCCAAGGCTTGTAGTTTTTCCAATTGCATTTTTCGGCCATTGAGTGACTCGCCTATCCATAATTGCTGTACGGCATAATTGCTAAGGGTATCAAGAGCAAAAACTTCTGTTTCTTCAGGTTCTGAAGTAAGGCGCGATAATCGCAAGCCAAGCATCTCCTGCATGAAAAAGCGCTGGGGATGTTGATAAAAGCGCAATATTTCTTCAATGCTAAGTGATTCGGCATCGATCGGGGTTATATTGCCTTGCCACCAGGGCGTTGGTGAGGTGGGTTCTCTAATCCTTAGCTGGCAAGCAGTCCGATAGTGGTTTTCTGAAAAACTTAAAAGTTCCGGATTGCTGTTGTCGAAGTAGTCCGGACTAAAAGCATGCAAGGGGTGAACTGTCACAATATTGCTAAGTTTATAACAATCTGTCAAAACATCCAGCAACTCGCTGACGATGACAGATGGGGGTATGCCGGTATTGTCGATTTCAGATTGGCCGATATAAGTAATGATCAATTGGCGACGAACCGACAACAGGATTTCCAGAAACTGGTAACGGTCGTCAGTACGGCGTGATCTATCACCAAGCCTGGGTTGAATAGTTAATAAATTGAAATTGAAATGGTGTTCAATTTTGGGAAACTCGCCATCATTTAATCCCAGTAAAGCGATTACCTGAAAAGGAATGGAGCGCATTGGCAACATGGAACAAAAAGTGAGTTGTCCACGTAAAAATCCGTTGCTGGATAAGCTCTCATTCATTCTGTCTTCAAACCAGGTGATGATGGTTGCCAGTGCGATAGGCTCGAAATGAATAGTCGAGATATCGTCCATTTCTATCAACAATTCATTTAAAGGTTGAAATTCTAATAACTCGGTTTTGCAGAATAATTTATCTGTATAATCGGATAGCAAGGTTTTCCATTCCGCCAGGGTTCTGCTGTTTTGAAAATCTTCAGCGGCTTTAAACAAAAGCTGCATAAAATCGTTTAACCCTCCCAGTACCTGACCGGAAGAACCTTCAATATTCAGGTAGGGCAAAACATCATTGACCAACTGTTCATCGTTCCCTATAGCGTAACCCATGAATAATCTATCCAGACCGGCTTGCCAGGTATTTTGCTGCAGAGGCGGGAGACCAAGATTTTTTTTGTGATCGGCAGATTTCCCCCAACGTATGTTAATTTCAGAAATCCAGTATCTAATTAACTCCAAATCGGTGTCATTTAGACCAAAATTACTGTAAACCATTGGCAGCTCCAGCAGGTCCAAAACAGTTTGCCAGCCAAACCGGCTCTGAGAAAGGTTTAAAAATTGCAGCAATGCGTTGATAGGCGCATTAGTAAATTTTAAATTACGGTCGGCTATGGTGTGTGGAATGTCAGAAAATTCAGCTTTTATTAGAGGAGCATATAACTGAATATCAGGCCCCATGACCAAAATGTCACGTAGTTCCAGATCTGCTTGATTTTCCAGCGTTGCAAGAAGCTGGTTTTTTAAAACTTGTACTTCGCGAAATCGAGAGTGGCAAGAATGGATGCTGATTGAGGCATCTTTTTCAAGTTGGAGTTGAGATGTATTGTTGGCAAGAATATCGTTTTGCAGAA
>CAVUMJ010000099.1:0-14562 GCA_963741375.1 uncultured Pseudomonadota bacterium | reverse complement strand
AATCTCACCCAGGGACAGACCGTCGGCGGGTTCCGCGCCACGGCTGTGTACCTCGACGACTCGGGACGCGCCATCGGAGCGCGTTTCCGTCACGAGCGCACGCGCTTCACGCTCGACCTGCTGGAGATCCAGTCGGTCCCGCAGGCGTTCTTCTGGGTCACCACCTATCCCACTTCCAACATGGGCGAGCCGCATTGGAGCACCTGTTGGTGGGCAAGGGCACCAAGGGGAGGATGCTGGGCAGCCAGGAATCCATGTCGCTGGTGACGTCCAATGCCTTCACCGCACAGTGGCAAACGTGCTACGACTTCTACGATTCCGCAGGCCCGGACGTTTTCCACCAGAGCTTCGAAACCACGCTCGACGCGCTGCTCCATCCCGATTACTTCGATGAAGAAATCCGCCGCGAGTTGCGCAACTTCGGCGTGTCGGCCGATCCCCGGACCGGCGAATTGCGCCTGAGGGAGGGAAAAGGGTAGTGTCTACAACGAGATGTCCACCAGCAATTCATGGTTTTTTTTTTGTGGCATGTTTAACAATTTGCAGGTCTTGCTATAGACAGCGGACATGCCCGCATCAGCCGTTATAGCCACCGCAGTAAAATTCAGCGGCTGCCCATTGAACGGATTTCCCAGGCCAGCGCCAATCAGCGCGCCGGACGTTGCGGGCGGGTAGCGGAAGGTATTTGCATACGTTTATATTCACATGAAGATTTTCTGGCCAGACCTGAATTTACCGAACCGGAAATCCTCCGCACCAATTTATCTTCTGTGATTCTGCAGATGGCGGCGTTAAAACTGGGAGATATTGAAGATTTTCCTTTTGTTGAACCGCCCGAAGAAAAAATGATCCGCGATGGCAAAAATGCCTTATTTGAAGTGGATGCCCTGGATAAACAAGGCCGCTTGACCGATGTAGGCAGGCAATTGGCCAAAATCCCCACCGATCCTAAATTGGCCAGAATGCTGTTAGCAGCTGCCGGTCTAAGTTCGTTAACGGAAGTGGCGATTATTATCTCCGGATTAAGCATACAGGACCCCAGAGAAAAACCAGCCGATAAAATTCAGCAAGCTGATAGCAAACACAGCATCTTCAAAGCGGTAGACTCTGACTTTTTAAGCTTGATAAATATCTGGAATGAGTTTGAAAATCAAAAAAAACATCTGTCAAACAGCAAATTGCGCAAATACTGTCAGGAGCATTTTCTGTCTTATGTGAGAATGCGGGAATGGCATGATATTCATACCCAAATCATGCAAATTGCCCGCGGCGAATTAAAACTAAAAGCCAATGACAATCCGGCTAACTATGAGCAAATACATTGTGCATTATTACCGGGCTTGTTATCCAATATTGGTTTTCGCCATGAACAATTTGAATATTTGGGCGCCAGGGGTTTGAAGTTCTTTATTTTTCCGGGCTCCGGTCAGCACAAAATTCGCCCGAAATGGATTATGGCTGCCGAACAAGTCGAAACCAGTAAAGTCTATGCCCGCACTGTCGCCAAGATAGAACCGGAATGGATAGAAGCTTGCGCTCAACATTTAATCAAAAATAATTATTATGACCCGCATTGGGAGAAAAATGCCGGACGTTGCGGTATTTATGAACGCACCATCTTATATGGCCTCACCATCCAGGCTAAACGTAAAGTCCCATATGAAAATGTTGACGCCAAGGCAGCCAGAGACATGTTCATTCGCCACGCGTTGGTTAACCATGATTTTCACAGCAATGCCCCATTTTTTAAAGCCAATGAAAAACTGCTTGAAGAAGTCGGTTATATTCAACACAAAGGCAGACGCGTAGACTTGGTTGAAGACGAGCAATGGCTTTACGAGTTTTACGATAAAAAACTGCCGGCCGAAATTGTTAATGGCATTACCTTGGACCAATGGCGTAAAAAGCAGGAAAGACTCAACCCCAAAATTTTATTCTTAACAAAAGAGGACTTAACCCGCCATGATGAGGGGCAAATCAGTGATCGGGATTTTCCTGACAGCCTGAGAGCCGGAAATTTAACCATAGAATTACATTACCGTTTTGAGCCGGGACATGATGAAGACGGGGTAACGGCATTATTAGCGGTGCACCAGTTGAATCAGATTAATAATCTTGCCTTTGATTGGCTGGTGCCGGGCATGCTGGAAGAAAAAATCTCGGCTTTGCTTAAAGCCTTACCCAAACAATTACGCAAATATTTTGTACCGGTGCCGCAAACCGCCAAAACCTGTCTGGAAATTGAACCGGATTATAAAGGCAGTCTTTTCGAATGGTTAAGCAATCGTTTGCGCAAACTGACCGGTGAATCCATTCCATTGAATGAATGGCATGCGGACAGCCTGCCTGATCACTTGAAAATGAATTTCAGAATACTGGACGACCAAGGCAAAACTCTGGGTTATGGCAGAAATTTAGCCAAGCTGCAAGCCCAGTTTGCCAGTAAGGCTGGTGATAGTTTTGAAAAGCTTGCTCAGGATGAAATGAATTTTTCCGGTTGCATCTCCTGGAGTTTTGGCGATTTGCCGGAAATTAAGGAATTTATCAGAGCATCACAAAGCTTTATTGGTTATCCGGCTATATTTGATGAAGGTGAAACGGTGGGGGTGCGCATTCTGGATACTCGCCTGAAAGCCGATTTGACGCATTTTGACGGCCTCACCAAGTTATTTCAACTGCAATGCCGAAAAGATTGCCAGTATATATTAAAAAACTGCGGGGTTTCTCCGTCTCTACAATTACTGTATAACCAGCTAGCCGCACACCCCTTGCTGTCAGGCCGGGAAGGCGGCGTCTTTAAGGATGATCTGTTATTTATGATTTTTAGCGGCGTATTTCTAGAAGGCAAAGCCATACGTTGCGAGCAAGAATTTTTGGCCACTTTGTCAGCCAAAAAATCCGAACTGATGCTGGCAACAGCAAGCCTAGGTAAATTGATCACTGAAAGTCTGGACAGTTTTCAAGCCATTAAAAAACTCCTGGCTCAACCTGGCATACAGCCTATGCTAAAGGAAGATGTGGAAAATCAGCTTGCCAAGTTAGTCTATAAAGGTTTTATCCGTTTTACCCCTATACAAAAATTACAGGCATTGCCGCGTTATTTCAAGGCAATTCAGCACAGGCTGGACAAACAAAAGCAAGATTTGCCGGACATTATTGGTTTAAATCGGCTTTGCACTCAATATTGGCATCACGTTGAAAAACAGCTAAAAACCAGTATCGCTTATCCGGAACGCGAGGAGTTTCGCTGGAGTCTGGAAGAATTGCGAGTGGCGATATTCGCTCAACAGTTAAAAACCGCCTATCCGGTATCCGTTAAACGTTTGGAAAAAACCTGGAATGAAGGATTTTAATGATTTTGCCATGTCAAAATTTGCATTTCTATAAACTTGATTCACAGGTACACTGTCAATCACAGACAGGTAAGTTTTGAATCCGGTAATCATGAATTTGTTGACATGATTAGCGTTTTAACTATTTTAGAAAATCGAAGATGATACCAATTAGAGACTCAATCCCCTGTAAAACCACTCCCTGGGTAACCTGGAGCATTATGGCAATTTGCATAGTGGTGTTTTTGCTCATGATCGTAATGCCTGATCCATTAGTGCAACGGATGCTTTATTTGTACGGCATGGTGCCAATTCGTTATACCAACCCCAGTTGGTCTTATGATTTCGGTCTGCCACCGGATCATTATCTTTCCTTTTTAACCAGCCTATTTCTACATGGCGGCTGGATACATATTATTTTTAATATGGTATTTCTATGGATTTTTGCTGACAATATCGAAGACTTGATGGGGCATTGGCGTTTTTTAGTGTTCTATCTGTTATGCGGACTGATAGCGACTTATGCGCAATGGTATTTTTCGCAAAATCTAGTGGTGCCTGTGGTGGGGGCTTCCGGCGCTATCGCAGGTGTACTGGGAGCTTATTTTATTCGGTTCCCCTATGCCAGAGTAGTGATTTTGTTACCTATTTTATTTTTTCCGCTTTTTTTTGAAGTACCGGCTATCGCCTTTTTAGGTTTTTGGGTAATTATGCAACTTCAAGAAGTATTTGACGCAGCCATGTTTGGTCAAGCAACCGGTTCAGCATGGTGGTCGCATTTAGGCGGCTTTGCTGCCGGAGCGATATTACATACGTTTTTTATCCGTCATCATGAAGCGGATACTCAGGATATTGAAACTTTGTAAAAGTTTTGCATTGTCCCGAAAATTCAGCTTTCCAACTATTTTCAACTTACCGCTATTGATTGAACCTAGAAACCGCAGTCGAAGCTAACAAGCTTATCTCATCGATAAAATGCTTGATGTTAGCCTACGAGGCTGTCGGTTTTCTTTACAAGAATAAAACCTTATAAAAACCAATCAATTCAACATTGTTTAACTCACAATGCTTTCAATATAGAAACTAAAACACATAGCAAGCGTGTCGATTTTGTTTACAAATTCAAAGTTAACCCCTCATAACAGCTTCGATAACCTCCAAAATCTTGATACTTATACAAATCAATAAGTTAACAACGAGCACATAGAAAAAACTTTATTCCCACCTTAAGGCTATTGTTTCTGCCTCGATTAATTCATTACCTTCAGCAAATTCAGGTGTCAGGTAATTTTACATCTGTTCCCAGACAAAGTTTTTAACAAAAACAAAGCCTTTAAAATCAATTTCTTATATAGTTATTTTTCCCGGCACAGAAGTTGCTTTAAGTCTTGAGTCGGATTTTTACACTGCAATTTTTGATCATTTGCCATTTACACTCGGTATTTTATGTCCTTTAATAATGCGCCAAAACTATTGACCCGTGTTTTAGCCACCGCGATTTCCAGCCTTTTCGTACAGGCTGCCTATGCTATTACCAACTCCGCAACAGTGACAAATAATGGCGATTACTATAATAATCAAACATACGTGAACACCGGCGAAATTACCAATAATGGCAATGCAGAAAATGGCGCCAGCTTTATAAACGACAGCACAGGGATTTTTAATAATAACGCCTATGCCGGAAATAACGATATTGTCATCAACAACGGCACTTTTGAAAATAACAGTACCGGCAAATTACACAACAGCTCAGAAGCATCTTATTCGAACTTCGGCACCATAAATAGTAGCGGAAAAATCGTAGGAAATGGCGCCTTCAGCAATTCAGGAACAATAGATATTACAGGCGGGTATTTAGGTACAGCCAAAGATCACATTGGCACTTTTCTTCAAAATGGCAACAGTAGCCTGACCATATCTGACGGACATCAGAACTATATCGATAATCTTAATCTCGACTCCCACAGCGGCGGCACTATTTTGCTGTCCACTAATAATGATATCATTGCGGTATCGTCTTCCTATACCAACTCAGCTTGGTCTTATGAAACCGGCAATAGTTTCTCAGCGTTGGCCGGCGTCAGCGGCTTAGGGCAAATTGTTTCAACTGCCGCTAGCCCTCAACAAGCGATATCAGTCAATAACGGAAGTTATCTCACCACCAATCAAACCATCAATTTTGGAACGACTCATGTTGGCGCTAATGGAGATAGCCAAACCTTTTCAATTGAAAACGCTGCGGCAGGCCCAAAAATTCAAGGCGCTATTCAAACCGAATCCTTGAATGCAAACTTAAATCTTTCTGATCCGGCCGATCATCTTATCTCAACCTCAAGCGGTACACAATACGGCCCTTTAGCAACAGGCTCCAATACCGGAACTTATACTTTGAGCGAAAATACCAATTCAGCAGGATCATTAGCCGGTAGCGTGAACGTTGTGGACAATTTTAGTCAAACCCAAACGCTTAGCACGGAAGGCGCTGTCTATGATTATGCTTTAGCGGAGTTGAAAAACGGCAGTCTCGGCGCCTTGACAGGAACCACCTCAATCAGCGGCAGCAGCCCGGTGACCACTGTATTTGATACGCTTAATCTGGGCGCGCTAAACGCCCACGGTGTCTATAGCGATACTTTGACGCTTAGCAATGTGTTTTTGAGCTCCTTCCAAGACTCTCTGCACGGCACATATAGTTTTTCCGGTTTACCGAACTGGGTAACCATTCAGTCTACTTCCGGCTCCTCATTCAATCTTGGCGCAGGTAACTCCCAAATGCTTAATTTGGCATTTCATGTCAATAATCCTGATTTAGGTCTGTTCAACCAGCAAATTACAATTGCTCTTTACGACTACAATGCCGATATTAATGGTTATAACAGCGGAAATGGTCAATTTATCGGCGATATCAATCTTAGTATCACCGGCAGTGTAGTTTCCGAGCCAGGTTCAATCTGGTTGGTAGGTATTGCAGGGTTAGGTTTAATCGCAACTGTTGGCAACCCGCAAAGACGTAACAGACTCAGATAATAAGCATTTTCACATTTCATTATCCTTCTTAATAATTGCCGAATTCCGGGTAATGATACTCAGCCGTATTAGTTTTCCGAAGTCTGGCTTACAACACAGTTTTTTCAATTCCTACTGCTTTATCTCAGGCTTTATTTTAAAAGCTGCAGCCCGCCTGTCTCAAAAAATTTGATGGAAAATCAGATTTACCGCTTAAAATAAATGCTATCATTAAAAGAATAGCTTTGATTTTCCATTTAACGCCTGCATTCGAAATTACCTTTTAAAGCCTGACTATGTTTATTATTACCAAAGAGGTTTATTTCTGCTATGGGCACCGGTTAATGAATCATTCCGGTAAATGCCGGAATCTACATGGACATAGTGTTAAAGCCTGCATATCCATTAAACAGGATCAACTCGACTCGCAAGGCATGGTTTGCGATTTTGCCGATGTTAAGGCATGTGTGGAAGGCTATATCAATGAATTTCTGGATCATAACTTTTTACTGCATAAAGATGACCCCATTATCCCGTCATTAATTGCAAACAATGAACAGTTTTTATCTCTTGATGAACATCCAACCGCCGAAGTTTTGAGTAAAATGTTATACCTGTACGTTAAACAGCAAGGCTTTAATGTTGATCAGGTGGTGTTGTGGGAAACCGCCAGCGCTTGCGCTAGTTATCGGGAAGACTGAAATGAGTCAGCTAACTCCGGTCAACACTTCGTGGTGTTTGGAAAAAATATGTGAATCCAATTATCAGAAATTATTCCGGCTGATACCGGATTTAACCTCATTTAATAAATCCGCCATAGGTCATACTCAGGACAAACCTTCGCTTTACCTTTATGTGCTGGAACGTGATCGTTATACACTGACAATAGAATTGAGCCACTGTTTTAACTGGCAATTGCGGGAGTTAATTGAACCCGGCTTAAAAATTCGGATTTATCTTGATGCGGAACTAGCTGAAGTCATTCGTGACAACGACAGACCTGCAGTTCAGCGAGTTTATAAAAACCCTGGGAATACCCTGGCGATCAGGGATTATAAATGGCGCTTGAATTATTTTTTTGAAAAGTGGCTTGATCATTGCCTGAAAACCGATTACCGGTTTTATAACGCCGAATCATGCTAATTTATTTTTCTTGCAACTGTAAAGCAGCTCTTACGCAGCGAAGTTGTCCATATTCGTATCTTCCGTTAAATTGTTCATAAACCGGCTTAAGAGCATTCTTTTGTTCTTCCGGCAGAGCCAGTAAAACCCCTTCAATGGCATTTAGTTCTTCAACAGAGACTGACAACACCTCTTCCAATTTTACAAAACCCATTTCCAGACATTTAGACAAATGCGTATAAATCGTATCCGGTTTGAGTCCTTGCCTCTGAGCAATCTGCTCCACGTCGTAACCAAGTCTGAATAAATCTAATGTTTTGGTCAGCGTATCAGTAAGCGTTTCCTTGTGGTCTTCGCTATTTTCAATCAATACCGCTAAAAACTGCCGTCCATAAAGTTCTAGCTTTCTTTCTCCCACCCCGGAAATCAAGGCTAACTGTGGCAATGTCGCCGGGCGGCTTTCCACCATGGCCATTAAAGTGGCATCGTGAAAAATCACATACGGCGGCACATTTTGCTGATCGGCTATTTGTTTGCGTTTAGCCCTTAATGCATTCCATAAAGCACTATCCGCATATTTATTGTTTAACCTTTTTTCAGATCTACCCGGTTTAACTTTTTCAATCCGGACATCTTTTCTCAGCATCAAGGTTTGTTCACCGCGTAAAAACGGTCTGCATGATTCTGTCAGCTTTAAGCCTCCGTGCGCTTCAAAATCAACTTCCACCAAAGATTTGGCTACCAATTGTCTGAACACTGAACGCCATTGATTCATATCCAGCGCCTTGCCTATGCCGAAAGTGGATTGGCGGTCATGACCAAACTGTTTGATACGATCATCCGATTTGCCTAGCAGGACATCAATCAGATAATTAACTCCAAAACGTTGACCGGTACGATAGATAACCGATAAAGCCTGTTGCGCGGCAACCGTACCATCCCAGGTGGCAACCGGCTCCAGGCAAGTATCGCAATTGCCGCATGCTTGTTCTAAGGTATCGCCAAAATAGCTTAGTAAAGCCTGCCGGCGGCAACTAACCATTTCACACAAGGCTAACATAGAATCAAGCTTATGATATTCCTGACGCTTATGGGCGTCATCGGCAGTAGAAGTGGACATCATCTGCCGCAAAGTCAGAACATCCTGCAAACCATAAGCCATCCAGGCATTGGCGGGTAAACCATCGCGGCCGGCGCGGCCTGTTTCCTGATAATAAGATTCTACGCTTTTAGGTAAATCCAGATGCGCCACAAAACGCACATTGGGTTTATCTATACCCATGCCAAAGGCGATGGTGGCGACAATAATCAAACCATCCTCCATCAAGAACTGATGTTGATTTTTCCGGCGCAATTCATGACTCATGCCGGCATGATAAGGCAATGCGCGCAAACCTTTTTGTTCAAGCCACTCTGCGGTATCCTCAACTCTTTTGCGAGAAAGACAGTAAACAATACCGGTATCATTGGCGTGTTCGGATTGAATAAAATTCAATAATTGTTGTCTGGCATTTTGCTTTAGAACGATTCTGTAGCGAATATTGGGGCGATCGAAACTGCTGATATAAACCTTGGCCTGTTCCAGCCCCAACCGGCTGATAATTTCCAATCTTGTTCTTTCGTCCGCCGTTGCAGTCAAAGCAATTCGCGGCACATTTGGAAATTGTTGATGCAATACGCACAACTGTAAATAATCCACCCGGAAATCATGTCCCCATTGCGAAACGCAGTGCGCTTCATCAATGGCAAACAAAGCAATTCTACAACGGGCAAATAAGGATAACGTTCTGGGATTACTCAAGCGCTCCGGAGCTATGTAAACTAAGTCCAGCTCACCATTCAATAACTGTTGTTCGGTAACTTTGACTTGTTCAGCAGATAGTGTGGAATTTAGAAAAGCCGCCTTAACACCCACTTGGTGCAAGGCGCTGACTTGGTCCTGCATCAGCGCAATCAGCGGCGAAATAACGATGCCAACTCCATCCATAATTAAGGCCGGAATCTGATAGCAAAGCGATTTGCCGCCGCCTGTCGGCATTAAAACCAGCACATCTTCACCGCTAGTCAACTGTTCGATAATTTGCTGCTGCGGTCCGCGAAAACTGCTGTAACCAAACACCATCCGTAAAGTTTGTAACGCACTCTCAGCCAGCATGACGCCTATCCTAGTTCAGGTTGGATGTTTCCGGATGTAAAATGGTGTTATGCGGCAACTGGCTAGTGTCCGGTTCAGGATGATCCTGATTAAAATGCAATCCTCTACTTTCCTTGCGTTGCTGAGCGCTTCGAATAATCAGCTCGGCCACAATGACCAAATTACGTAATTCCAATAAATCACTGGTTACCCGAAACTGACCATAGTATTCGCTAATTTCCTCTTTAAGCAATAATAAGCGGTTCATAGCCCGCTTCAGACGTTTATCGCTACGCACAATACCGACATAATCCCACATAAAATGCCTTAACTCATCCCAGTTATGGGCGATCAAAACTTCTTCGTCAGAATCGGTAACTTGGGATTCGTCCCATTCCGGCAATGGACCGGGAGGAAGTATGTTATTAAAATTCTGCCGAATATCCTGATTTGCCTGTTCTGCGAATACCACACATTCCAGCAACGAATTACTTGCCATGCGATTTGCGCCATGCAGGCCGGTGCAGGCCGCCTCGCCAATCACATACAAGCCTGGTATACCGGTTCTAGCGTATTTATCGGTCATCACCCCGCCACAGGTATAATGGGCAGCCGGCACCACCGGTATGGGTTGCTGACAAATATCAATATCCAGCTCCAGACATTGCATATAGATAGTCGGAAAATGTTTTTGAATGAAATCACGCGACTGATGGCTGATATCCAGGTATACACAGTTTATACCAAGCTTTTTCATCTCACTATCAATGGCCCGCGCCACGATATCTCTGGGAGCCAATTCCATACGGGGGTCATAGCGGCGCATAAATCTTTCGCCATTGGCCAAGATTAAGTGGCCACCTTCTCCGCGCAAGGCTTCGCTAATCAGGAACGAATGGGCGCTGGGATGAAAGAGACAGGTAGGATGAAACTGCATAAACTCCATGTTGCCGACACTACAGCCCGCCCGCCAAGCCAGTGCAATACCGTCACCGGAAGAGGTATGCGGATTAGTGGAATATAAATAAACCTTATTGGCGCCGCCGGTTGCTAACACCACAACTTTTGAGGCTATCGAGATAATCCTGCCTGTCTGATTATCAAGGACGTAAGCTCCCAATACCCGCTGCGGGGACTTTCCCAATTTCTCAGCGGTAATCAAGTCCACCATATTATGGTATTCCAGTAAAGTAATATTAGGATTAGCTTTGGCCATTTCTATCAAAGACAAAGAAACCGCCTTGCCTGTTGCATCATCCGTATGTACTATACGACGATGTGAGTGTCCGCCTTCACGGTTGAGATGCAGGCGAATCTTGCCGCTGGAACTTTGTTCTTCGGTAAAATTAACACCCTGTTTGCGTAACCATTCGATGCTTTTTTTACCTTGCGACACTGTCAGACGAACAATTTCCGGATCGCATAAGCCGGCTCCGGCAATTAAAGTGTCTTCAATATGGGATTCTATAGAATCGTGTTTGTCATCGAATACTGCTGAAATACCACCTTGGGCATAAAAGGTACTACAATCAGTGAGGGCAAACTTGGATAAAACTGCTACTTTATAAGTATCGGCAAGGCGTAGGGCCAGGCTTAAACCCGCGCCGCCGCTTCCGGCAATCAGAATATCGTAATAGATCTGCTCTGAATTTAAATTATATCTATGGATCAATTGCGTAGTGTTTAATAAACTAAGAGGTCTAAATCATATCGCGTTTTACCTCGATATTAATTTTTTTTGTATTACCAGAACTAATGCGGTTTAATTTTGTCTATCTATTATTGAAAATACTACTGTGAACGAAAACCTAAACCATAGTGTAGATTTGGATCAGCAGCTGGTGTTGCGAGTGCAGCAGGGGGATAAGAGTGCATTTGATCTTCTGGTAATAAAATATCAGCATAGAATTGTGCATCTGGTAAACCGTTATGTGAAAGATCCTACTGAAGCTCAAGATGTCGCTCAGGATACTTTTATTAAAGCCTATCGCGCCCTGGGTGATTTCAGAGGGGAAAGCGCTTTTTACACTTGGCTTTACCGGATTGCTATCAATACGGCAAAAAATTATTTATTATCACGCTCCCGCCGCCATTTTGATTACGAAGTCGAAGTTCAGGATGCCGAGTTAGTGGAAAATGCAGCTCAGTTAAAAGATTTAGACACCCCGGACAGTTCATTAATGAACGAACAAATCGTTGAAGTCATCAAATTCGCAATTGAGAACCTCCCGGAAGAAATGAGAATAGCAATCACTCTAAGAGAATTTGAAGGAATGAGTTATGAAGAAATCGCTGATGCCATGGATTGCCCCATAGGAACTGTACGCTCTCGAATTTTCAGAGCCAGAGAAGCCATTGATGAAAAATTGCAGCCGTTACTCGATAATTAAGGTGTGTAAATGCAAGAACAATTAAACGAAAAAATCTCTTTATTAGTTGATGATGAACTAGCTTGTGATCAAGCCATGTCTATTTTGAAAACCATGACAACTGAACCAAATTTAAAATCCAAGCTACAACGCTATCAATTGATTAGTCAGGTTTTGAAAAATGAACCTTGCTATATTCTCGATAGCCATTTCGCCGATAAGATTCATCAACAAATCCGTCACGAACCCATCTTCTTTCTTCCAGCCCAAAAATCCAAAACAAAATGGCGCAAAACCGGATTGGCAGTGGCTGCATCCATCTTGCTTGCGGCTGTATGGATAGTCGGCAAATTGAATAAACCGGAGACGTTATCCCGCGAACCACAGATGGCCTCGGCGCCCGCACCCGATCATTTACCCGCTAACGCAGTCAATCCCCGACTTAAAGAATATCTTCAAGCCCATGATAATTTTGGTTACATTAATAATGCTCCAGGTGTCCAGCCTTATGCCAGAGTAGTAGGATATCAGCAGGAATAAACGTGTTTTTTCGAGCTCTAGCAGTTTTTTTACTGGCATTTTCAGTTGCTGATGCAGATGATAAAGACCTTACCGCATTGCAATGGCTGGAGAAAATGCACTTCGCCATGCAATCATTGAACTATCAGGGTACGGTGATTTTTCTCAAGAATGGTCAACTTGACACCATGAAGTATCATCATATTGTTGACAACAATGTTGAACAGGAACAATTATCGTCTCTTAACTCGCCATTACGGATAATCACGCATAAATCCGGAGAAGTCAGCTGTCTGTTCAAGGAAACCAGCCAAAAAATCATCAATCACCACTCTATTGACAGTTCTTTTATCCTCAATTTTCCGCAAGACCCCGTTAATCTGGAACAGCTTTATTCGCTTTCCAAATTAAGCACGGAATCCATAGCCATGCTACCTGCTCAGATTATTAGTATTCAACCAAAAGACCAGCTGCGTTATGCCCGGAAAATCTGGATAGAAACCCAGCATTTTTTACCTTTAAAAGTGGAAGTCTATAATCTGGACGGTTCAACTTTAGAACAGGTGGTTTTTACCGATTTGCACTTCGATAGTCAAAACGACGCAAAATTTGCAGATGTTGACGAAAATAAATTAGACATTAAACATATCCACAGCAAACAAGCAGAACCATTTGAAAACGCCCCCTTCATCCTGAAAAACTGGCCGAATGGTTTTAAAACCGTGTTCTATATACGAAACTCTTTACAGCCATCACAAAAAGCCGTCGATCATCTATTAATCAGCGACGGATTTTCCTCAGTTTCTGTATACTTGGAACAAAAGGATTCGGAAGGCATGCAGGGACTTAACAGTTTGGGATCGGTAAATTCTTACAGCCGGGTGCTGGATAATTATCAAATCACTGTTTTAGGAGAGGTTCCGGCGAAAACAGTTGAAATAATTGCTCAAAGCATCATATTAAGATAAATTTTATGTAACTATCCAACTTGATTTCAGTTCCATCCTCCGCTGTAAGAGGAGCTTCGCACAGAATTGATACAACTTTCTTTTTATTTTTATCATTCAATATTATGAGTGGAGATTTCATGCTTAAAAATCTTATTTATGGAGCCTGGGCATTCTTGTTGCTTAGCAGTACAACTGTATTTGCACAACTGCCTGATTTTACGGAAATGGTCAAAAACAACGGCAATGCGGTTGTCAACATCAGCACCACCCAAAAAGCCCCTGATACGCAACAGGCCGGATCAGGTAATGATCAACAGCAAATACCGCAGGATGTGCCGCCCGAAATGGAGGAGTTTTTCAGACATTTCTTTCAAGGTCCTGGGCGGGGAGGTATTGTACCCAGAGAAACCAGCTCTCTTGGATCCGGTTTTATTATCTCCAAAGACGGTTATATCTTGACCAATTTCCATGTTGTCAACAATGCTTCAGAAATTGTGGTTAAATTGAAAGACCGCCGTGAACTGATCGCCAAACTGATTGGTTCTGATGAAAGCAGTGATATTGCCTTGATTAAGGTTGAAGCCAAAGACCTACCGGTTGTCGAAATCGGTTCTCCTGACGAATTGCAGGTTGGTGAATGGGTGCTGGCGATAGGCACTCCCTTTGGATTTGACCAGTCCGTCACAGCCGGGATAGTCAGCGCCAAAGGCCGCAGCCTACCTGACGGCAATTATATTCCGTTTATTCAAACCGACGTTGCGATTAACCCTGGCAACTCCGGCGGCCCTTTGTTTAATATGCACGGAAAAGTTGTCGGTATTAATTCGCAAATATACAGCCGTTCCGGTGGCTATATGGGTTTATCTTTTGCTATTCCTATTGATCTGGCCATGAACGTGGTGGAACAGCTTAAAACCAAAGGCAAGGTATCTCGTGGCTGGCTGGGCGTACAAATTCAGGATGTCAACCGGCAACTGGCTGAGTCATTTGGTATGGACAGACCGCATGGAGCATTAATTGCCAAAATTATTCCCGGCGGCCCCGCAGAAAAGGCCGGTTTGCAAATAGGTGACATCATCGTGGAATATAATGGCCAGGTTATTGAAACATCAGGAGAATTACCTCCA
>CAVUMJ010000098.1:0-8377 GCA_963741375.1 uncultured Pseudomonadota bacterium | reverse complement strand
TTAAGCAGTTCGGTCTCCGTCAATTCATGGCTGTTAAACAGGCTGATGCCGATGCTGGTGGAACCGCGATATTCGCTGCCTTTTAGCAAATAAGGTTGGCAGAGTGCGGCTAAAATCTTGTTACCGATGGCGTCAGCCTGGATAAGGGCTTTCTCAGCGGCTTCATCCAACTCCGCCAGAATGACAATAAACTCATCTCCGCCCAACCGCGCCACCGTATCGCCCGCTTGGACGCAAGCATGTAGGCGAACTGCTACTTCAATCAGTAATAAGTCACCGATATGATGCCCCATGGTATCATTAAGATGCTTGAAATTATCCAAATCCAGCATCAGCACAGCAGCGTACTGACTGGAAGTTGTGTTCAGCCTCTGCTGCAAGCGTCTATGCAGCAGGCGGCGATTCGGCAGCGAGGTAAGCGCATCGTAAAACGCCAGATGCTCAATCTCTTCCTCCGCCTTTTTCCTAAGCGATTCGCGCGTGAAGTTATCGAGTGCAAAGCTGATATTTGCAGCTATTTCCGTCAGCAGATTACGGGCCGATTCATCGAAGGCATTGATCTCGCCGGAATACAGCACGAAAACGCCGGTGACAACCTGGTTATGAAACAGCGGTAATGAGGCGGAGGCGATCCATCCGCCTTCATCGCCACACATTTGCCACGGCACGCTGATGGGATCGTCCACAAAATCTTGATACCAGTATGGCCGTTCCTCCCAAATGGCCATGCCGATAGGTCCGTATCCGTATTGAGTATCGGCAGACTGTGGGGTTTCGAGATCTTCCGGTTCAACAGCCCCGCCGCCAAAACTAGTGACTAAGCGCAATTCCCGGGTGTTTTCGTCGATAAGCGCGATAAACGCCATCTTCATGCCGCCGAAATCCACAGCGGCCCGGCAGGCTGTCAAGAACAATTCCTCCCGGTCGGCGCCGTAAATAATCGCTTTGTTACACTCGCTGAGCGCCGCATAAAGCTGGGTTTGACGCTGAATCTTGACATCAAGCGCCTTACGCTGCGAAATATCGCGAATGTTGCATTGAATGACCTTAATCCCTTCGCAATCGTAACTATTGGAGATGAATTCTACCTGAATGCTCACCCCCGCTTTGGTTTTTAGCGGTAGATCCTCATAACGGACATAACCGTTGATTTGCAAGGCCGAAAACATTTCTTTACTAAGAGTAATGTCCGAGAACAGCCCCACTTCCCATAGTTTTTTCCCCAGCAACTCCGGATGCGAATAGCCAAGCATCCTGATTAGATAAGGGTTAACATCTTCGATTTGAGCGGTATCGGCATTAAGCAGCAGTATCCCGTCTTGAGCAGACTCAAATAAGCGCCGGTAACGGCTTTCCGATAACCGCAAGGCTTCTCGGACGCCGGTGACATATGGCAGATAGGTCCGGCTCTGCATGTGTCAGGCCAGCCGCAACTGCTGTAAAGAAGCAATGGCATTCTGACTACCGATATCGGGAATGTTGTTCAACTCAAGCACACACATCCTGTTTAACTCCACCTGATGATTTTCGGTTTCGTTGTAGGTAAAACCATTCAATCTGACTTTTTTAATCCGACATTTCAAATCAAATTAAATTCCTGTTCCGCTTCAAGCCAATCATTCAATTCGTAACCTGGAGCAAAACCTCTACTCTCCGCCTTGTAATAAGCAATTTCGGCGATTTCAGGCTGGGCTTTGAGTTGATGGTCTGCAGCTTCTTTTAGCTGCTTTTGAGAATCCTGTTTTAACGATACTTTCTTGGCTTGCGTTTCCAACAATGTCATGTCTATTCTCCTAAATAACCAATATTAAGTTTCTATAGCTGTAAGCCCAGGTGGATTTACAGTTTAAGGTTAAGGTATTTCCATTCATTGGTCTGTGCGGCACCGAACGCGGCCATAGTGTCTATTCACCCGCTTATTACGGCTGATGAAAAACTTCGAGCCACTCCCGGTCTGCCTTGCATTTGGTAAAACATGACTTATCCGATTAAAGTATGGAAATAATCGACAACATTAATCACCTGTTAGGTGAAAATCTGAAACGGACTATTAAATCGAATTCACTAGCGTTGATACGGGCATGGGCTTTGGTTGGGTGCATTCTCCTTAAAGCTTGCGGGAAGCCCAAGCCATGCGGTTTTTTCTTGGTAAAATAAAGATGGTAGCGCTAGGCGCTTACGATCAATGCTGAGCAAGTCTTTAAGCCCATTTCACCCACTACTGAAATCAAAGTTATTTAAGACGAGGTTTTTATGAATCATATTCAGGAAATAAGCACCCGATGCCAAACCCTGCCGGTTGTGCCGTCCGACCGCTCAATCTTGCCGATCGTTTCCTGTGATTGGTGTACTCGGGCCGCTACAGTCAGGAATCTGCAAAATCCAATCGGATTATATTTTCGTTGGCGTGATTTTATTTTTTAGTTCTGTCATAGCTTGCTTAATTTTTGCCCATGCCGCCGCTGATTTTTCGGTATTAATAGTGTTTTTAATGTCGGCAATGACTTTGTAAAACGGCTGGTAATCGTCTTTACTGCCATAGCCCAGCAATTCGGCTATTTTGAGTTTTTCTTTGGCCGCATCCACTAACTTAAGTACTTCATCCCGAACTTTTTCCTTGGATAAATCTGATTTTTGCTCCAGTTCGGCAGCTTTGACGAGTAAGTCATCCGCAATCAGCAATGGTATCGGGATGATTTCAATTTGTTCAGACAAGGTGTTCAACGCCTGTTCCAAAACCTGCGATGCTTCCTTGACTTTACCGGCATTAATCCGGCCGACCGCATTTTTGATAGCGTCCGGATAAGTCTTCAGAGGAATATTAAGGGTGGTGATATCCATTTCACTGGCCAGCTCATCCACGACCATGCGGCCGGCTTGCAGTCTGCCATGTTTGAGCAATTCACTCGCCTGCTTAACTTTTTGCTCCACTGCCTTAGAATCGCCTTTAAAATCGATGACATCGATTTCCACATCAGCTGTCACGGCAACCTGACCCGGATTGTTAGTCAAAATTAGATCCAGTTTTTTGGTCACATCCTGTAAGGCGGTCAGCGCAGCGGCGCTATCGTTTTCCTCTAAAGCCCACAAAGCCCGCTGGGTTCCCAATACCGAATCTCTGGCTTCATTAATAATTTTCTGATTTTGTTCCGCCAATAACTTTTGCTTGTTGAATTCCTCGGTTTTTTCCGCCGGTATTGCGGAAACTGAACTTTGTTTTTTTTCATCAGCCGCGGCTGCTTCCAAGGAAACCGCTAACGAAGCAAGTAATATCAACGCGCTCTTGACGGCTATTTTAGGGATTTGGTTTTTCATGGATTTCTCGTTGTAAAGAGTGGTTATCGGTTGTGGTTATTCTGCCGGGTTTTGACGGCGCAGGCGATGATGCATCAGGATTTATTAGGTTCAACCTAGAAAGAATGCCAAAAATACCTAAGCCAAACAATGGCTGGACGGTTTAATGATAAAAATTCGTCACTATTCTGCGTAGGAAGGATGTGCTGCCAGGAATTTGCTCCTGCAATTCCTGCATACACTACATCCATGTAGATAACAGGAATTTGCTCCTGCAATTCCTGCATACACTACATCCATGTAGATAACAGGAATTTGCTCCTGCAATTCCTGCATACACTACATCCATGTAGATAAGCGCTGGCAAAGCGTATCAATCGCGGCCTACAGCATAACGCTGAACAGTAACAAAAATTCTTCAATCTTCGGCAATCGCAAACTAATTATAAACAACGCTAATCTTTTTTTCTGTGCGCTGACGTACAAAGCCTATCCATTCAAAAACGGACATTAGCTTTCGGCAACAGTTGAACACAATGCAGGAACCCGCCATTTAAGCATCGCAACTTTCAACACGTCATTCAACACAAGACACGAAATCATTGCATAAACGAAAATGCCTAGCGTCTGCTGCCACGGCAATGCGGTCAAGCCGGGCAAACCGGCAAAGGTCAGCAAGGTGCCCAAGGTGGCATCGAAAGCAGACACTACAAACTTGCCGGTCGCCAGAAATGCGATCACGACAAAAGCTGCTTTCAAAATAGTCCGGCTGATCTTGTTCATAATCCAAGTCAGAATGTGCTGGTAAATCGTGCGTCCCTGGGTAACCAGCGCCAGAATATTGGTCAGCCCCGGCTCGGTCAGAATCACGCTGGCCGCCCCTTTCGCGACATCTGTCGCCGTGTTGACGGCTATGCCGACTTCTGCCTGACGTAGCGCGGGCGCATCGTTGACGCCATCTCCGGTCATGCCTGTCACATGCCCCGCAGCCTGTAAGCGTTGCACCACAATATATTTGTCCTCCGGGTAGACCTCCGCATAACCATCCGCCGCAGTCATGAGATTGATCGACTCGGCGCCGGTCTGAGCGCTTGCCGGCTTCAGATCGGAAACACAGCGAATATTAGTTAAACCGATTCCGGCAGCGATTTCTTTGGCGACAGCCAAGGAGTCGCCAGTGAGCATTTTAACCGAAACGCCTAATTCCCGGAGTTCGGCAATCAGTTGTTTGGCGTCGGGCCGGAGCGGATCATAGAGCGTCACCAAACCAAGCAGTGTCAACGCACCTGCATCGGGACCGCTGGCGACCGCCAGCATCCGATAACCCATACGCGCGGATTTTTGAACTTGTGCATCCAGGCTGCTGATTGCGGCGGGCGAAAGCGCACAGATCCCGGCTATAAATGGCTCCGGACGAGAGTAGGTTGCCGGCTGCTTTAAACGATTCTTCAGATTAATCAAGCCCTGCATGGCATAGGACGAAGATGGGTCCATGCGGATCTTCCCATCCCAATCAACGCACATAAATCTGAAATCCGCTTCGACGGCGGTGTTGACCACGGTGAGATTCAACCCATAACGTTCGGCAATCCGCCCCCAATAATGGACCCCTGCCCCACCCAGCGGATCGACAGCCATACTCAGCTTGGCGCCGCGTATGGCGTCCATGTCCAGCACTGAGCCGAGGTCGCCGATGTAAGCGCCAAGATAATCGTGCCGGTGCGTGGTAGCTGCGCGTAACGCTTGCTGATAAGACAAACGTTTTACGCCTAGCAGGCCATTTTCCAGAAATAGATTGGCTTTCGCCTCTATCCAGGCCGTCACGACCGATTCCGCCGGACCGCCATGCGGCGGATTATATTTGAACCCGCCGTCATACGGCGGATTATGAGACGGAGTGATGACCACACCATCGGCGTATCCCTGCTTGCGTTCACGGTTATAACAAAGTATCGCGTGGGAAATGGCAGGAGTTGGGGTATATTCATCCCCGGATGCGATCATGACTTCCACGCCATTTGCCGCCAGCACTTCCAGAGCGCTAGCATGTGCCGGCGCGGACAGCGCGTGGGTATCCATGCCGAGATACAGTGGACCATTGATTTGCTGCTGCTCTCGGTACAGGCAAATGGCCTGAGTGATGGCAAGAACATGCCATTCATTGAATGCGCTATCCAATGCAGAACCGCGATGTCCCGAGGTGCCGAAAGCAACACGCTGCGCCGGAACCGACGAATCGGGGATTTCGGTATAATAGGCAGTGACCAGGCGGGGGATATTGACCAGCATGGCTGCTTGAGCCGGCTTGCCGGCGAAAGGGCTGATATTCATGCGGTTTTATCCCTTGGGTGAACGGCGGCTACTGCGCTTAACTGGATAATCAAGCACGCTGACTTTGACAAAATCATAAGATTTTTTACTGGGACTTATGATGCAAGCTAATATAAAGTAATGACCAGCCTGCAAACACCAGGTTAATGCCTAATAATAAACCCGGGACCCACAATGCATTTTCAGGCCAGCCGGCCCAAACGATAATAGCCAAAAACAAAGACGTTATACCGCTAAAAATCATCCAGCCCCAACGCGCCAACGGACGCATCAAAAAAGCCAAAGAAATTTTTGCCAGACCGTCCATAGCAAAAAACAAGCTGAGCAACAGAGTTATCGTTATTCTGCCTTCCATGGGATCCGCCACCAAAAAATATCCGATTACAACTTGTAAAATACCGGAGAATAGCCACAGACGGGACCCCGGCATATTGCTGATACTAATAACTCTAACGGTTTGAATTATACCGCAAACCAGTAACAGCCAGCCCAAAAACAGGGTGATGCCCAAGGTAAAAACGTTGGGAACGATAATCGCAGCTGTTCCCATGATGATAAAAAACAGACCTTCTGCTATAAACCATTTCCAATGTTGTTGTAGATAAATGAGCATTTGGTGTTGTATCCGCCTTATTCCGTTATTGATATTAAAATGTGCACTTGTATTCATAACTATTCTCTTTCGGGATTAAATAAAAAACTATGGAATGTATTTTTACCAAGGCTTCCGCCACATTAATGTCCTGGTTTTTTCTATAACCAAATGCGAAACTTATCTTTGTTTTCTTGTTTGGATAAGTCTTCCATATTTTCAATTTGAAAAGCCTGATTTAATTTATCTTCCCTCTAAAATACGATAATGGCTTGAATTTGTCCGTGCCTTAGCGAACAAAGCGTGAATGAAATGCCTTATTGTTTTCTCAATGTATGATACCGAACAGACAGGCTGTGTATGAATAGCAAACAATCCTCTTAGCAGAATTAGCAGTTTTATAAGGGGACAGCGATGAAAAAAGCAGGCGTTTGGATCGATAGCTTGACTTTGTGAACCTCCAGCACCCAGCACAACAATGCTAAGTGGACGACTTATTTACCTAAGGTTGCAATCAAAGTCATGGTAGAAAACGGCTGGATTACACTTTCGGGTCAAGTGGAATGGGGATACCAAAGAGTTCCTGTTTATTCACGCAAAGCGTAGCGCCGCGCAGGCAATGGTTTGCTCCTCGTCCGTGCGCATAACCCGAACCGAGACCCGGCTGCCGTTTGTGGAGATAAGCCCTGAGCCTTTTTCATTGGACAACGGATTCAGTTCAATTCCCAGAAAACCTAGACCCTCGCAGATGCGGGCGCGGATCGATGGCGCATTCTCGCCAATACCCCCGGAGAACACCAGCGTATCCAGTCCGCCTAGTACAGCGGCGAAAGAGCCTAGCCATTTCTTGACTTGATAACAATACAGGGCAATAGCTTCGGCTGCCCGCACATCATTGTCTTCTTGAGCCAACAAATCCCGGATATCGGCGCTTAACTCCGAAACTCCAAGCAAACCGGACTCCTCATTGACCATTTTTGAAAATTGCGCGGGCGTCATTTTCTCGCTATGCGCCAGATAGCCGATTAAACCCGGGTCCAAATCCCCGGAACGCGTACTCATGGGTAAACCTGACGCCGGCGTAAAGCCCATGCTGGTATCGATACTTTTCCCGTTCAGCACGGCGGCCAGGCTTGAGCCGCTGCCTAGATGAGCAAGAATCACCCTACCCTGGGTTGCCGCCGGATCACCGAGCTGTTTAAGTTCCGCCAATAAATAGGTATAAGATAATCCGTGAAAACCATAGCGTTGCACGCCCTGCAACTGATAACGGCGGGGAATAGGCAGCAATTTTGCGATGGCCGGCATAGCGTGATGAAAAGCCGTATCAAAACAGGCCACTTGCCGGAGACGGGGATGCCGCCGCCGCAGCACCGCGATCATCTCAATCTCGTTAGGAAGATGATCGGGATCATAGGGAATGTTAAGCTTTAGTTCATCCAGCAAATCCTGAGTGATCAGCACAGGCTCGGCATGTTGCATGCCATGCACCACTCTATGCCCTGCAGCGCCTAGCGTTGCGAATACTTGCCGCTTCTCCAGCCAATCAAACAGAAAATTGGCTGCAGACTGATAGTCGGTAGCACTGAGACTGAGGGTTTCTTGCTGGTTTGAGAGCGGATCATGAAAGGTCAAATGGGTTCCGTTCAATCCCATTCGATCAATTTTTCCGTACAATTTTCGTTCTAATCCCGCCGCTTCCGAACTATATAACGCAAACTTGATGCTGGATGAGCCGCCATTCAACGATAAAATATCGGAATCAACGCTTTTCATGATAATGCTCCTGTCAACCCTGCCATATAATATGCCCGCTTTCCAAAGGTACTGCCACGCCCGCGCAATAAGGCATGACCCTGGCCGTATAATCTGTTGCCGGGCGAATCGCGGCTATTGCCGCATGGTAAGCATGGCAAAGCGCCTCCCCGGTTTCCTGGCCTAAACACTTCATCTCATGGCGTTCGGGGGGGCTACCATCGGCATAAAGTTCCACCCGAATGGCGCCGGGATCGAAGTCGCTAAAAAAAATCTGCACCGTAAACCGGTATTGCCCGTCGCCGTTCTCAACGGTGATATTGCCAAAGCGCAAGGTACGCCAGTTGCGTTCCAGACTATGCTGCCAATCGACTATTCTCAAACCGGCGGCGCCATTATCGGCTG
>CAVUMJ010000097.1:0-5303 GCA_963741375.1 uncultured Pseudomonadota bacterium | reverse complement strand
CGCAAAACATCCAATTTTCATCCGCTGTCACCGACCCATTAATCGCTATCGTAAGCTGGAACGGCAACAACATAAACTTCGCTTCGCAGTATAACGCAATATTACTGTCGTCCGGTTGCGGCTGGTGGGGCTGCGAAGGCGGTACCAATCTCAACAACTCGACCCCTATCTCCGGTTCAAACGGAATAATAGAATTGCAAGGCACATTTACCAACATTTCATTTACTGTGCCAAACTATGAAGACTGGCATGGATTCACAGTGGGTATAGAAGGTGTAGCCGATAACAATATTCCCGAGCCAAGCTCAATCGCATTGTTAGGAATTGGCTTTCTTGGTTTTGTCGCTGCCCGCAGAAAAAATCTACCTAAAGTTATCGACTTCAATCCAGAAACACAGCGATATTGCTAAACTAAACGAACTACTCAAAAACTAAAGCCATCTTCCCTAGGAGGCTGTCCGAGAATAGGAACTCTAGCCCATAGGGCGCAATAGGCGCTAGCCGTATTGCGCCGCATGTTGGCTTTTGATCATCCGGCGTATTACGCTTCGCTAATACGCCCTATGGCCCTTTTCCCCAGTAGGTTTTCTATTCTCGGACAGGCTCTTATGCCTTACACCAAAAAATCTGCCACCAGGGTAGCCAGAACGCTGCCGACAGCAAATGCACTGATCCTGAATCGGGATAAGCCTGATTTTAAAAGATATGCCGGATGGTTACATTGAAGCCAGTTGACGATTAAATGATTTTTTATCATGAATCGAGGCATCAGCGTTCCATGCCCCTTGCATATTTTTTGACGAAATATGCTTTTCTTTCGCAATGTGTATATGTCTTTGTAAATGACCATAAGGCGCGGTGGATTTATAGGGTGCTGCCGTCAGGCGCACCGTTCGTGATCATTGCGCCTCGCATGGCTCGGCACACCCTATAAGGGTTGCAAACCTTCTCGTTTTGGTTTCATCAATCGCCAAAAAACCGCATAATCAAGTGCGAGGCTAGCGAAAAACCGAAAAAGTAGCCTTTTTTACGGTTCAGGTTGTCGCAAAAGTTAACCTTTATGCAACAGCGCAGGCCGGAACGAGACCCACAGCCGACATTGGATTTTAAAGCCATCTGTCGGCAGTGGGTCGCTATGTGTAGATTAACATAGCGACCCCTATGTGTAGTTCCAAACTATACATAGTTTGGAACTACACATAGGGGTCGAAAGCATTAGTCCGCTACTCCCAAAGCTATCATGTATGACTAACATAATAGTATCAAAATCTATGGCCCGGTTCGTATAAAACTGGTTGCGACTTTCAAACGGAATGGGTAGATAGTTTATTTAGTATGGAATATTTTTGGTCATGCCGAATAAGTTTCTATGTTCAAGTTAATAGCTATTTTCCTTCTTTGTCGCCTATACCAGGCGTTTCATCCTGAATACCGGAAATCGCTGGAAACATCCATGGCAATTTCCGTTTTTGGCTAGTTTTTCATTTTAATGCGTCCGGCAATTTAGCCGTTTGAAGTTGGTATTTCGTGTTTTCAGTTTAACTAGAGCTTGCCGAAGGTTTGAACAGGACAGGCGAGATGTTAAACTACTCTTTATCCTAGAAAAATCAGTTGAGGCTCCTAGCTGGCCGTTCGTCCTCGGCAATCGCTTCCGGCGTTGCCCTACCTCCTGCATCCATGCAAGTCGTGAGCCCGTCGAAGGATGAACAGCCTGCTAGCTCATTACCGTTCGGGTGAGTATTTCATAATACCGTTCAACCCTTCGACGAGCTCAGGGCGAACGGTATTATGAAATACTCAACTGCTTTTTTTAGGTTTATAGGTTTCGTGTTTAGTTTCCTCAAGAGCTGATAAATGAAAAAAATAATCTTATGGTTTGTATTAGGACTTTTACCGGAGTTGGGCGTTGCGGATGATCTTTTATCCAGCGCGTATGCGGATTGCATGGATAAAACCGGCGGCGCGATTCCGGAAATACTGAATTGCATCGCTGCGGAAAACGGCGCGCAGGATGCCCGATTAAACAGAGCATATAAAGCCGCTCAAACGCATCTTCCTCAGAAACGGGCCATTCAACTGAAAGAGGTGCAACGAATCTGGATTAAATACCGGGATGCCAATTGCAAGTTTTATGCGGAAACTAAAGCAGGCTCAGCAGCAACTTTAAGAACCAATGAATGCATTATGAACGCAACCGCAACAAGGGCTATTGAGTTAGAAAACTTAAAGTATATTGAACAATAGCGGTTGCATTACTATTCAGCGTGATGTAGGAACGGCTGAAATAATCAAGGCTGTAGGGGTGCTGGCCGCGATTGATGCGCTTCGCTAGCGCTCAGCACATCCTACGCAGAATAGTTACCGATATCTAACTCAGCAATTAATAAACGTCCCTGACATAACGTTTGTCTTTTTTCAGCTGATTCACATAGTCAACCGCTTGCGTGACGGTTTTATTGCCGTGGTCGCGGATGATGTCATGCAAGGCCTGGTCGACATCTTTGGCCATATGGTAAGCATCGCCGCAGACGAAGAAATAGCCGCCTTGTTCCAACCAGGCAAAAATTTCCGCACCATGCTCTTTCATGCGATCCTGTACATAGATTTTTTCAGGCTGATCTCTGGAGAATGCCAAATCCAGACGGCTTAACAGGCCGCTGGCCTGCATGGCTTCGATTTCCTCGCGGTAGATAAAGTCGTTGGCGGCATTGCGGTCGCCAAAGAACAGCCAGTTTTTGCCGGTGGATTTGCGGAATTGGCGTTCCTGCAGAAATGCTCTAAACGGGGCAATGCCGGTGCCGGGGCCGACCATAATCATTGGCAGATTGTCATCTTCAGGTATTCTGAAGCTATTGTTAGCCGTAAAAAATATTTTAACTTCGCTGTCCGGTTCAAGCAGATCAGCCAGATAGGTGGAGCAGACGCCTTTATGCGCTCTGCCGTGGGCCTGATAACGGACGCTGGCCACGGTCAGGTGTACAGTTTCGGGATGGCTTAGTCCGCTGGAAGAAATGGAGTAAGCCCTATGCTGCAAAGGTTTGAGCAGTCTTAGAAATTCGGCTGCGGAAAATTCAACGCCGGGAAATTCCAGCAATAAATCCAGAATGTCCCGTCCCCACAGATATTCAGTCAGTTTTTCCTTGTCGGTCAGCAGGCTGTTTAAATGCTGATCGCCGGAACGTTTGGCAATTTCTTCAACAAACTCTTTACTGGGTAATTTGATTTCAAAACGGTTGCGCAGGGCTTCCGATAGTTTGGTAAATTCGCCGTTTACCGGTTCATCTTCGTCACCGGTACAGTTGATGGATTTCAGAATGGCGTTTACCAGCTCAGGGCAGTTGCTGGGGATAACACACAAGGCATCCCCGGCTAGATAACTTAACCCGGAATTGGCAATGGATATCTCGTAATGACGGATTTCTTTGGAAGAGTTCTCAGAAGTGATCAGTTTATTGACCAGCAATTTGGCCGGAAACGGATTTTTACGATTGTAAACTGATTTTGTACTATGGGTATCCGTATCAATTATGGCAACGGATTCAGCTCCATCGGCCAGCAATGGGATGACCTCGCTTAACCAGTTTTCAGCTTGGGCCTCAAAGTCCACATCGCAATCAACCCGCTCCAGCACTCGCGTGGCGCCCAAAGCTTCCAGACGTTTGTCCCAATCCTTGCCGGCCTGGCAAAATAAGTCGTAGCTGGTGTCGCCCAAGGCCAGTACCGAATAATTCACGGCTTGCATGCCCGGCGCGTCCTCACTAATGGCGGTTTGCCAGAGCAGTTCTGCATTATCCGGCATAGCGCCTTCACCGTAGGTGCTGGTGATGATCAGTAAATAAGACATTTGCGCCACTTGGGCAATGCTGACTTCATCCATGCTTTTGACAACGGGATGCAGTCCGTGGCTTTTAGCTTTGACGGCGGCATCGTGCGCCAGCGATTCGGAATTGCCGGTTTGGCTGCCGTAAAGTATGTGCAAGCTGCGGATATTGGTTTGGGCGACACTGCCGGCGCTGTGGACAATATGGCTGTGCATGCCTGCGAAAAAACCGCTAAGCCAGGCACGTTGAGATTCACTAAAGGGAGCGTAGGGAGGGATAAAAGGTGATTTCATTTCATTACCATTTAAAGGCAGTGATGACACTGCCCATCAATATTCTAAATTTACAAACCAGGCTGGTGATTCGCTTTCGATTTCCTGACATTAAACGCTCTCGTTTTCCAGCATCGCTTGAATGATCGTCATACTTTCCAGGCCGGCAAGATTTTTAGCTACGGAAGGAACGCCATCCAAAGCTTGTCTGTTGATGCGATCCTGCTCAATAATCCAGGCAGTGGAGCCTAAGGAGTATATGCTCTGTACATCGCGCAGCTTTAAGGTGGTTTTGTAATCATTCAGCCGTTTTTCGGCCATCAGCGCCGCCAGTTGGCCGTCTTCATACTGGCTATAAGCTTCACGAATATTTTTGACCAGGGCGTCTTGTAATTTGCGTGGTCTTTCAATAATCAGCTTGTAAGCGTATTTTTCGACTAAAGCGTCACTTAGGATTTGTCCGGCTTTAAACAATTGATCTTTGGCGATGCCTTGGGCTTTGTCCAGCACAGCAAAACTATTGATCAATTTTAATGTCAATTCATTATCGGTTTCGCCATAGGCAGGAATAGCGCCATCGAATAAAGGCTGATTGTGCAGATAAGCCTGTTTGATCTGGTTAATCTGCTGGGAGGCATAGTCAACGGCCAGTTCCTCTATCATAGCCTTGCGGTCCATGGTTTTGCTTAAGTGTTCCGCAGTCTGGGTAAGTTTTAGCCAAACCGGAAAAGCAAATTTGAAATGCCGGCGTTCGTCTGCCCAGTTAGCCAGAATGGCTTTGGCTTTGGCAGAGTCGGTATGCTCAATATGCTGTTCCAGCATATACAGAATGAACTGTTCATGACTGGCGGCCGCATCGCCGCCGTCCGTCAGGCTGTGTATGGTGACGGAACTGCTGTCAAACAAAAACTTCAGGCGATCCTGCGGGTCGTATTGATAGGCGTTGCCGCCGGACATGCCGGTGCAAAAGCCTTTGCCGAAACCGCCCAGATTCAGTACCGCGCCATTGATCATGTATTCGCAGGCAAAATCGCCTACGCCTTCCACTACCGCCATGGCTCCGGAGTTACGCACCGCAAAACGGTCGCCGGCTTCGCCATTGATAAATAGTTTGCCGCCGGTAGCGCCGAACAAGGCAAAATTGCCGATCAGCACATTTTCTCCGGCCTGAGTTGAGCCGCCGCCAGGCGATTTGACTACGAGCAGATGA
>CAVUMJ010000096.1:0-3624 GCA_963741375.1 uncultured Pseudomonadota bacterium | reverse complement strand
TACAGAGTTTAGCAAAACTTCGAATGATTTTCCAAAACAACCAAATATTTTTGAAATTGGCCGCACTAAAGCTTTTTATTTCCCCCCATCTGCCACCGGCCATCAGGATTTACCTAGGAATTTACCCAGGGATTTAGCAAAGGACTCTCCTTTAAAAATTCAATCACCGTATTTAAATAAAGGCAATCCACCTATATATCAAACTCTTCCACCAACACCCAGGTTATATGCGTATTTTGCCATTTGCAGTTTTATTTTGGTGATGGCCTGGAAGTTTTTTCGGCAACTTGTCTTTCTCAACACAGTTAACGATAAAAAAAACTCCCATCCTGATAAACTCAAGCTTGTTAAATTACAGCAAAACATCACTTTAAGCCTAATGTCATTAGGCGTTTTGATATTTTTTGCTGTAATAGTGTTTTTAGCGTGCCACCCTAATCATAGGCTGGAAGAACCTTTTGCCTGGCTGGAAGGAGTCAGCATCTGGCCTACTGAACTTGTCCGCTGTATGGCCATTATTGTCGCGATAAACGGCATAGTTGACACCTGGTTTTGGCCTAACACATTTAAAGAGCACCTACATAACAAAATAGGATTCGATTTCCAAATGAACGAACTTGAAAAGCCGCACGGAAAGTTAGATTTTATATTACGGATCATGGGCATAAAAAATCTAAGCCACACTTGGAAAGAAATAATCAATATCGTCATAAAATTTTTATTGTTATTTGGCTTTGCCTTCCTAGTAATACTCGGAATTGGAACTCTTAATATCCCTGCTCGCGGCTCCGACGCATTAGCCGTAAACAAGTGGATAATGACCGGTCTATTTTTCTTATTTATTGTCTTAATGGTCATGACAACCGGTAGAGTTCAAACTATTATTAAGTATATTGAGGATTTATCCAAACAGGACGACAAAAAGCAATGGGATATCCAACCTCGGCTACATTTTAAGGAAAAACTCAACATCCCGGCTGATCATTTGCATGAGTGGATCAGCATACGCCTGATTGGCGAGTTGACCGTCGAAAGCAACCGGCTATTACTTTATCCGATGATAGTCCTGGCTTTACATGTGTTGTCACGCATCAGTTATTTTGATAACTGGATTACGCCTCCAGGTTTATTTATCGCCTTGAGTATAAGTTTTGCCTATTTGTTTTATTGCGATTTCCGCTTGAAAACCGTGGCGGAAGAAGCGGAAAACATTGCAATGAAAAATCTGCGCCGCCGCTTGATCCGCAGTTACCGGAGCCAGGACAAGCATCTCAGCCAGCAACTGGAGAAACTAATTGAAGGTTCCAAGAGTTTCGCGGAAATGGCTTACAAACCTTTTATACAACGGCCGTTTTTTCAAGGCATGATGCTGGTTATTATTGCCGCCGCCATTGATTATTCGGATTACTCCACCCTGGTCATGAAGCTGTTTAAATAGTCTTAGCTGCGAATGGCGCTTACTTAAGAAAAAAACCTATAACATGAGTTTATAGTATCTGCCGACGCAAGAGATTGTGAAAGAATTTTTGATTTTTTGCGTCGTTGGGTAGAGCGGCAGACAATTCTTTCACAGTATCGCAAGAAGGCGTATCGTTCGCGATTGATGCGCTTCACTGCATTCAACTCTGACAGCGTAATAGGCAGCCAAGTTCCTGATTAGCGTCCTAATCAGGACCAAGTTTGACTTTGTTTTTAAATAAAACTAACCATACGAATTAGAATAATTTGCATGAACATTAAAAACCAGTTTGCCGGTAATTAACAACTATGTTTAACCGCATCCGGCGAATTTGCTTAAATACTGATAATCTATATGGGTATTATCCTGATTACATGGTCGGATAATGACTTTCCAAGAGATTATCGCCATAGACTATACGCTAGCCTGATCATTCATATTCCTGCTATCAAACAACAAAAAATTAGCGCTATTATCGCGCCGGCTCATAAGCCGTTTGGAAAATTGAATTACATTAATCCCCTTAAATCGGCTATCATCAATGCCAATTTCTTTCAGAAAATAGCGCTTTGCATGCATTTTAATGTGGAAAACCGAATTAACTTCAAAATGAATCTACTGTATAGTAAAGGAATTTTTAGTCAGCTCTGCTATATTTAATTGATAAAATGTAGTCTGCTAAAATAAGGCTTTTTGTGGCTTGATTGATACTCTCTAATTCGTTTGTAATAAGCAAGCATCAAAAAGACTCAAGCTAAAGGTAAAAATCAGCGTAATAAATGGAAACTCACTACCAATTGACGGCTATCCAAAATGATCTGTGGATAGCCCATGAACTTGATCCCGGCAACCCTATGTATAACGTGGGCGCTTGCGACGAATTACACGGTTCACTTCAAATTGATCAGTTTAAAGCAGCCGCTCATCGAACATACCTGCAATCTGATAATTTGCATATCAATTTTATTGAAACTTTAGACGGACCTAAACAATATTTTTCGCCTAACCCTGACTGGCAGTTGCTTTTTGTGGATTTGAGCAGCGAAGCCGATCCAAAAGCCGCAAGTTTGAACTGGATCAAGGTGGATATGGCCAGCACCATGGATTTGACCAAGGATGCGTTATTTTCTTTCTGCCTTTTTAAACTGGGCGCAGAAAGTTTTCTGGCTTATTTTCGTTGCCACCATATTATTTCTGATGGCTTAAGCTGTTGGCTGTTTTACAAAAACTTAATAGAAAGCTATAAAGCCTCGCTAGGTTTTGAAGCGGAAATTCAACCCACCGGCTCCTGGCTGGATGTACTGGAAGACGAGCAGGAATACCTCAATTCCAAAAGATTCCAGGACGATCACGATTATTGGAAAGCCCAGTTAACAAATCATCCCGAACCTGCCACGCTTTCCGGTAAACCGCCCGCCATACTTTCCTGCCGGCAGCCGATCCGCATAGTGGAATCTTGCGATCCCGAAGTTTTTGAAAAACTGCAGGCGCAAGTCAAAGCAAACGGCAAGGATTTCAATGTACTGATTATCGCAGCGGCCATACTTTATCTGCATAAGTTTAGCGGTGATCAGGATCTTTTACTTGGCATACCGATGTCGGCCAGGACAAACCGGAAAACCCGTTTTGTGCTTGGCATGCAATCCAATATTGTGCCGCTGAGGATGAGTATTAACCCTGAGCAAACTCTGGCGGACACTCTCGGCCAGGTCGCCAAATCCATGCGCGAGTTATTGCGCCATCAACGCTATCCGGTCAATCTGTTGCGTAAGGAACTCGGGCATTATTTTACTAAAAATTCGGCTTTCTACGGCATGCTGGTCAATATCATGCCTTTTGAATATAAGCCTGAAATACAAGGCATCTTGACCTACAAAACCTATTTAAGCAACGGACCGGTGTTTGATCTGGAGTTCCTGGCCACCTTTAAAGAAACCCATTCCGCTCCGGATTTTTTAATTAACGCCAATACTGCTCAATATGATCTAGACACGGTATTGGGGCATATGCAGCGCTTTACCGGGTTTTTGGCCAGACTGGCAGACATTTCATTTGATACGCCGGTCAGCCGGCTTAGCTTGTTAAACGAAGCAGAGCTAAAACTGGTATTACACGACTGGAATAACACCCGGGCCGATTATCCAAAGGAAATATGCGTACACGAA
>CAVUMJ010000095.1:0-7579 GCA_963741375.1 uncultured Pseudomonadota bacterium | reverse complement strand
CTTCAGCAACTCAACCAAAGCCTCAGCGATGATTCGTTAGCTCAGTTGCTTTTGATTCCATGCACTCTTAAATCTAATGCCGTCAATCAGATATTTGCTACTGTTATCGCTATTAATCCGAAGCCGGAATCTGCCGATGTAGTGCTTGAACTAATAGGCGGTGAACGGATCGTGGCATTATTAAGTTTTGACGAGATAGATTCGCTGCAGTTGGAGGTGGGCAGACCGGTTTTGTTGCTAATCAGCAGCCAGAAGATTTTTATTGCCCTTGAGTCGGATACAAGCCATTATTCAGCATCCAACTGCCTGCATGCTTCGATTATTCGAGTAAGACAAATGGAACATAGCGTTGAGATTACACTTAGAATGATATGCGGAGATAATCTTATTGCAGAGTTAAACAAAGATATTAGCCAGGGGTTAAGGCCTGGGCTAACAGTCCGCGCTGTCATTAACAGCAGCAATGTCATTGTCGCAGCCAGAATTGACTAAATTCGAACAGCCTCTTAGGACTCAATGAACTAATCAAGGCGGAAAAGATGATATTTGGTTCAGGTGTCGGACTGATTATTAATTTCTACCATTAATTTCAATTTGGAACCTGGTTTTATATCTGCCCGATTTTTAGGCACATTGTTCCATTTCCGCAAGTCCACAACGTTGACATTAAATTTTTTGGAAATTTGTCCAAGAGTATCGCCATTTTTAACGGTATAACTAATCTGCTTGAAAACCGGTGCATTGGAAGCAACTGCCAGATCACCGGATTTCTTGATAAGAATTTTTTGACCGGATTTAAGTAAGGACTTACTAGGTAGTTTGTTCCAGTTTAGGATATCGTCCTTATCCACCCCAAAGCGTTGGGCCAGATTATTAACGGTATCTCCTTTTTTAACTGTGTAGATCTGCTTGGAAGGCAGTTGTATACTATTATGGTTACTATTAACTGCCGTAGTAGACGGCGAATCGCCACCTTTCAAAGATTGGTAGGAAATTGGAATCAAGAGTACATTGCCTTGAGCAAGATTTTCGCTTTCCATATGATTAACATTTAAGATTTCATCCACAGAAGCATTATGCTTTTTGGCGATACCTTTCAAGTTTTCATGCCTGGCAACGGTATGATGTACCCATTTAATCCTTTCCTTATGCGGCAATTCCGCCAGTTTTTCTTTAAAGCTACCGGCTTTGTCGACAGGAATCAATAATCGATGCGGCCCTGCCGGGTCAGTACTCCAGCGGTTAAAGCCGGGATTTAGTTTAAAAAAAGCATCCAGAGGCGTTTGCGCCATTTCTGCTGCTTTACCTAAATCCAGCTGAGATTTAATATCTACCAGCTCAAAATAAGGTTCATTAGGGTATTGATAAAGATTGAGATTATATTTTTCCGGATTGGCGAATATTCTGGCGACAGCTAACAATCTAGGTACATAAGCAGCTGTTTCACTATTCAAATCCAATGACCAGTAGTCGGTAGGCAAACCGCGAAATGAATTTCTGTCAATAGCGTTAATAATATTGCCTTTACCTGCATTATAAGAGGCCAAGGCTAAAAACCAGTCATTATTAAATTGTTCGCTCAATTCTTTTAAAAAGGTGGTAGCGGCCTGGGTGGAATCCACCACATCCCGGCGAGCATCGTACCAGCTGTTTTGTTTCAAGCCATAAAGACGGCCGGTAGGTGGAATAAACTGCCAAAGACCGGAAGCTTGAGCTGGTGATTCCGCCTCGGGCCGAAAAGCACTTTCAACAACCGGCAGCAATGCCAGTTCACCAGGAATATTTTTTGCTTCAAGCTCATTCAGGATAAAATATAAATAGGGTTCGGCTCGCTCTTGAATTCTGGCAAGATATTCAGGATTCCTAAGATACCAGTTCACTTCTCTGTCGATACGGGCATTATCAATTTCCGGCAATGCGTATAGTGATAGCATTCGTTCCCAAATCGTGGCATGCTCTTTAGCATCAGATTTGAGATGTATTTTATCGCTATTGTTTCGGGTAAAAACTGAAAACTTGTTGATGGTCAGATCTGAAAGTTGATCTTTTTGAGAAGTTTGAGTACAACCTGTAATGATAAAAACTAGTAGAAAGGACAGATGTCTAGCCGATTTTTTACAAATTAAGCGGGGCATTGCCTGATCTCGCTAAAATAAAAGAATCCGATTCTACCCTATAACCTGCCAAAAAGCCAAATTTTGCCGTTTGCACCCTACTTGCCGATGAAAAGAGAATTCCTTTTTACCCTATACCAAACACCTCGAGGCAAATTATTGCAACATATGGAGGCTCAATATTTAAAACGGGCCATCACCAGCAGTTGCAAGCAAAATCAATTGCAAATAGGTGGTTTGGGTTGGGAAGCCGAGTTCATAGACTGTTCTCTGTTTCAGAACTATGCCATTCTTGATATGAAAAACCTGGGTTGCGAATCGGCCTTAAAGATTAATGCAAAATCCTATAACCTGCCAATTCAAAGCGAATCGATGGATTTGGTCATTATTCCGCATTTACTGGAATTTGATGCTCAGCGTTTTCAAACCATCCGGGAAGTCAACCGCATACTTAAACCCGGCGGCGAATTAATCATGTTGAATTTTAATCCATATAGCTTGTCTGTACGCTTTCAGTTTCTTTGGGACAGAAAACTGACCGATAGCTGGAGGGCGCATTTTTTATCCAGGACCAGAGTCATGGACTGGCTAAAGCTGATGAATTTCGAGTTACTGGCTACCGTAGAGTTTGGCCTTGATACCTTTAAAATCTGTTATGGCGGTTTCAAACCTACCGCCACCACAATTTTCTCTATGGCCTACGGATTAAAAGCCGTAAAAAGGCACTATTCCTTGATTCCATTAACTCCACTACGACAGACTGACAAAAGCATGGTGACTGCTACAATTTTAATGGAACGAAATAAAGGATAGATCATGACCGAACACGTCAAAATATTCACTGACGGCGCATGCAAAGGCAATCCCGGCCCGGGGGGATGGGGCGTACTGATCGAATACAAAGCCCATCGTAAAGAAATCTGTGGCGGCGACCCCCAGACAACCAATAACCGCATGGAGCTGATGGCTGCAATCCAGGCTCTTGAAACACTTAACAGACCTTGCCGAATTAAACTGCATACCGATTCCAAGTATGTGCTGCAAGGCATCACCGAATGGTTAGACAATTGGAAAAAGCGCGGCTGGAAAACCGCTACAAAACATCCGGTAAAAAACGAGGATTTGTGGCGTAGATTAGATGCGGCTATTCAGCCCCACGATATTGAATGGATTTGGGTAAAAGGCCATTCAGGAGACCCCGGCAATGAATGTGCGGATGCCTTGGCCAATCAAGGCATAAAACAACTAGCCTAACCTAGCCCCATGTCGAACTGGTCGGTTTATATGATACTGTGTAGCGATAGCAGCTTGTACACAGGCATCACTACTGATGTGGAAAAACGATTTCACCAGCACCGCAGCCAAAAAGGCGCCAAGTACTTCCGCCGCTGCCAGCCTCTACAAATTGTATTTGTGGAAAGCGGTCATAGCCGTGAATCGGCCAGCCGTCGAGAGGCGGCCATTAAAGCGATGAAGCGGGAGGTAAAGCTTGGCTTAATCGAGTTTGCTTGCCAAAGTTCATAACCCACGATAGCTTTTAAAAACAACGCTATATAGACGTCAAAAACTAAATACATCATCCAATAACTATTTACCCGCTTTGATATCTTCCTTAAATTTAGCCAGAGGATTAACCCGCCAAAATAAAAAATCCCAGCCATCAAAATTTTAAGCTCTTCGTTAAAAATTTCCCTTTTTCTAAAGTAATCAGCGTTTATCCATCAGCATAAATCCTGCAAAGTCTCGCCCGCAAAAATTTATTTAATTTTTGCGACAAATACTTGTTTTATATTTTGTTGACCTCATATACGATTGCAATGTAACTCTCCGTTCTCCTGACCAAGGAAACCTAACATGACACATGAAAAATCTCATGGCGAACTGATACCGGTTTTGCCGTTACGCGACGTGGTGGTTTATCCACACATGGTCATCCCTTTATTTGTTGGCCGCGGCATGTCCATTGAAGCGCTGGATGCTGCGATTAAGGAAGACAAGCAAATTTTGCTGGTTGCGCAAAAAAAAGCCGATATCGATGAACCCGGCTTTGAGGATTTATATAAGGTTGGCACTTTAGCCAATATACTGCAATTGTTAAAACTGCCTGACGGCACTGTCAAAGTGCTGGTGGAAGGAAGCTTGCGTTGCACTGTGATTGAATATCAGGAAATAGACAATTATTGCGCCGCCACTGTGGTAGAACTGAAAGATGAAATCCTGCTATCCGAACAGGAATCTGAAGTTTTGCAGCGTACTGCGGTCAGCTCTTTCGACCAATACGTCAAACTAAACAACAAAATTCCTCCTGAAGTTTTAAACTCCCTTGCCGGTATTGACGATCCCAGCCGGCTAGCCGACACCATGGCCGCGCATATGGCGCTTAAGATAGAAGAAAAGCAAGCCATGCTGGAAATGGTGGATGTCGCCCAACGCCTGGAAAACTTGATGACTTTGATGGAAGGCGAAGTGGATTTGCTGGAAATGGAGAAAAAAATTCGTGGCCGAGTTAAAAGACAGATGGAGAAAAATCAGCGCGAATACTATCTGAATGAGCAAATGAAAGCCATCCAGAAAGAATTAGGCGAAATGGATGAAGCGACTAATGAAGTGGAAGAGCTGGAAAAAAGAATCGCTAGCGCCGGCATGTCTCAGGAAGCAAAAACCAAGGCTACAGCGGAGCTGAACAAGTTGAAAATGATGTCGCCGATGTCTGCGGAAGCAACAGTGGTGCGCAACTATATCGACTGGATGGTCAATGTTCCCTGGAAAAAGAAAACCAAAGTCCGTCATGATCTGAAACTTGCGGAAGAAGTTTTGGAAACAGAACATTATGGCTTGGAAAAAGTCAAAGAACGTATTCTGGAATATTTAGCTGTTCAACAACGAGTCAAGCAACTTAAAGGCCCGATTTTATGTCTGGTTGGCCCTCCAGGTGTTGGCAAAACTTCACTGGGGCAGTCCATAGCCCGCGCCACCAATCGCAAATATGTGCGAATGGCTTTAGGCGGAGTAAGGGATGAAGCAGAGATCCGCGGCCACAGACGAACTTACATTGGCTCAATGCCGGGTAAAATTCTGCAAAATCTTTCCAAGATTAAAACTCGCAATCCCATGTTTTTACTTGATGAAATAGACAAGATGGCGCAGGATTTCCGTGGCGATCCAGCCTCGGCCTTACTGGAAGTGCTTGATCCCGAACAGAATCATACTTTTTCCGATCACTATCTGGAAGTCGACTTTGATTTGTCCGATGTCATGTTCGTAGCGACGGCAAACACTTTAAATATACCCCCTGCCTTAATGGACAGAATGGAAATCATTCGGCTGTCCGGTTATACCGAAGATGAGAAAATCAATATAGCTATCCGCTTTTTAATTCCAAAGCAAATCAAAAACAATGGTTTGAGTAGTTCTGAAATTGCTATTAACGAGACTGCAGTCCGAGATATCGTACGCTATTATACCCGTGAAGCCGGGGTAAGGAGTCTGGAACGGGAAATTTCCAAAATTTGCCGAAAAGTGGTGAAAAGCCTGTTGCTAAAAACCAAAAAGTCCAAAATCAGTATAACCGAGAAAAACCTGGAGAAATATCTGGGAGTTAGACGGTTTAACTATGGCATGGCTGAAGAAAAGGATCAAATCGGCCAAGTTACCGGTCTGGCCTGGACGGAAGTTGGCGGCGAATTGCTGACCATAGAAACGGCAGTGATACCAGGCAAAGGCAAGCAATTAGCCACTGGCAAACTTGGCGAAGTTATGAAAGAATCCATAGAGGCCGCCGTGACAGTTGTCAGGAGTCGAGCCGATGTTTTAGGCATAGACAGCGAAGTTTTTCAGAAAAACGATATCCATATCCATGTGCCTGAAGGCGCCACGCCCAAAGACGGGCCAAGTGCCGGCATAGGCATGTGTACCTCAATAATTTCAGCCCTCACCAAGATTCCGGTCAGAGCGGATGTGGCTATGACAGGAGAAATCACTCTGCGTGGCGAGGTGTTGCCCATAGGCGGCTTAAAAGAAAAATTACTGGCGGCGCATCGTGGAGGTATCGCTACTGTTGTCATACCTGCCGAAAATGAAAAGGATTTGGCGGAAATTCCGGAAAATATTAAAAAAAATCTGGCTATTAAATCAGTGCGATGGATAGATGAAGTTTTGGGAATTGCCTTGCAATATCAGCCTATGCCTAAAGAAAATCCTGAAGAAAACAGCGATGCAACATTAACTAAAAGTGAAACAAAATCTAAAAGTTTAGTAGCTCATTAAGTTTAGTAAATCACTCTCTCTGTGCCGCATTCATGCGGCACAGACAACAGAAACCCTCAGAAACAAACCTCTAAGATGCCGATTTCCCATCGCAATTGTGACGGGTTAATCTCACCATAAACTTAGTTTCAATCCAAATCTAATTGCCTAATTCAGCCTTCCTTTTAAGACAAAAATTAGGTCTCCCTATAAAACTTCAACTAGATTTTAAAAACCAACTATTATTGTTATAAATCCATAAAAATCGTGGCTTACAGCGATTTATAAACTTGACATAAACTGTAGACGGTTGTTATAAATTACGTCTCTTTCGAAAACAAGAGTACATAGAACGGCATGTTGGACGGTCGATTTGTGGCAAAAAAATTAAATTGCTTGATTGTAAAGCTTTATTAAAAATTTATAACACACCATCATTAGGGGAACTAAATGAGTAATTCAGTAAATAAATCCCAACTTATCGATGCAATCGCATCCGCATCCGGTTTAACCAAAGCCGACGCAGGACGTGCGCTCGACGGTTTTATCAAATCGGTAGAAGGCGCCTTAAAAGCTGGAAATTCCGTGGCTTTAGTCGGTTTTGGCACATTTGAAGTAAAAGAAAGAGCCGAACGAAAAGGCCGTAATCCTCAGACAGGTGAAGAAATTACAATCAAAGCTGCAAAAATTCCTTCATTTAAGGCTGGCAAATCTTTAAAAGATGCTGTAAACTAGCAGCTCTTTAGTCGGGTGCTTAGCTCAGCTGGGAGAGCATCGCCCTTACAAGGCGAGGGTCGGGGGTTCGAACCCCTCAGCACCCACCAGACTTAGGAGCGGTAGTTCAGTTGGTTAGAATACCGGCCTGTCACGCCGGGGGTCGCGGGTTCGAGCCCCGTCCGCTCCGCCAAAACAGAAACCTCGGACCTGCCGGTTCGAGGTTTTTTTTTGCTCATTAACAACCTGAATAATTCAGGTTCAATTCTGTTTAAGGACAGGAATATGCTATTAGAGATTAGAGAAAAAGTTCATGGCGTATTAGCTTCTATCATTTTGGTAGTTTTGTGCGTGTTGTTTGGCTTATGGGGCATCCAGAACTATCTGGGCGGCGGCAAGGAAACACCTGTGGTCTCAGTTGGAGACAAGGATTTCTTCCAAAACGACGTTAATCGCGCCTATCAAGATTACGCACAAAGCGTCAATCGTGCAAAACTTGATGAAGA
>CAVUMJ010000094.1:0-3657 GCA_963741375.1 uncultured Pseudomonadota bacterium | reverse complement strand
TTCAGAGCAGGCAAAGTCAATCGTCGGAGTTGATGAAATCCGAGCTTTATTTAGTCGTATTTGGAAGTAGAGATTTTTTTGTTATTAATTTGGCTTGGCTGGTTTTAACTATTTGATAGTTTCTACCTTAGGGCATGCGATAAAAAAATGTTATCCGGGGCGGAGTTTTTGCTAGGATTGGATGATATTTATCAATCATTAAGAAAGGACAGTCAAGAAATCAGTCTGATGGGAATCGAAACACTTACAAGCAGCTAAAACGACTTGCCGAATTCCTGTAAATATGACACTATCCGAAAGTTTTAAGCTTATGACATTATTACAAAGGAGAAATCAGATGGCAGGCCGTAATCACTTGTTTATTCCAGGTCCAACCAATACGCCGCACGAGGTTTTAAGTGCTATGCATCTTCCTATGGAAGATCATCGTTCGCCAATTTTTCCTAACCTGCTCAAACCGATTCTGGCCGATCTTAAAAAAGTCTTTGCTACCGAAACCGGACAATGTTTCATCTTTCCGGCAACCGGTACTGCCGGCTGGGAAGTGGCTTTAACCAATTGCCTTAACCCTGGCGATAAAGTATTGATTTACCGTTTTGGTCAATTCAGCCATTTATGGATGGACATGTCCAGACGCTTAGGCTTTGATGTTGAATCTCACGAAGTCGAATGGGGAAAAGGTATTCCTTTGGATGCGCTGGAAGCCCGTTTGAAACAGGATGACAAACATGAAATTAAAGCGGTTCTTGCTACCCATAATGAAACCTCAACCGGCGTGACCAGCGATATCTTTGGTGTTCGCAAAGCCCTGGATGCGGCAAAGCATCCGGCATTATTGTTTGTGGATGGCGTAAGTTCCATTGCCAGTATCGAATTCCGTCTGGATGACTGGGGCGTGGATGCGGCAATCAGCGGTTCGCAAAAAGGTTTTATGTTGCCGGCGGGTGGCGCCATTCTGGCGTTTAGTCAAAAAGCTTTGGCCGCTTCAGAGACTTCTACTTATCCGCGAGCGTTTTTGTCTTTAAAAGATCAAATTAACTCCAACAAAGACGGCTACACCCCTTATACGCCATCAACTCCCATTTTGTATGGTTTGCGTAAATCTTTGGAATTGTTGCTGGCGGAAGGAATGGAGAATGTCTATGCCCGTCACTACCGTCTGGCGGAAGGCGTTCGCCGCGCTGTGGCTGCCTGGGGCCTGAAAATCTGCGCCCATCCAGGTTTCGAATCCAATACTGTAACCGCTATTGTGGTTCCTGAAGATAAAGATGCGCGTGATGTGATCAGCACAGCTTTTCGTAAATACAATATTTCATTGGGCGCCGGATTAAGTGAAGTAGCAGGTAAAGTGTTCCGCATCGGGCATCTTGGTGATATGAACGATGTCTCGCTGTTAGGCGCCATTGCCGGCGTAGAAATGGCGATGCTGGATCATGGTTTTGATTTTAATCCGGGAAGCGGTGTTGCGGCGGCTATTGAATATTATCGTTCAACTGCCCAATAATTGGTTTGACATTGATCAGGTTTCCCAGCGGCAACTTGGGAAACCTGATGTTATGGCAGTTATCGAACCGCCCTGCCAAGGTCGTGATCGATTTTCGCGCCGTTAATGAGTCAAACCTGCTGACTAACATGCCGTGTTTCAACAATCATTAGTTTAACTTTCAAAATGATTCGGATTAGCCATGACTAAACCAAAAGTTCTGATTACCCGCCGTTGGCCGGAAACGGTTGAAAGCAAGCTGCAAGAGTTGTTTGATGTAACTCTTAATCATGATGACCATCCTTTTAATCCTGAAGAATTAAAATCGGCTTTGCAAAACTATGACGCTGTTTGCCCCAGCGTTTGCGATTACTTGTCTGCTGAAGTGTTAAATGTCCCTAATAAGCGCTGCAAGATTCTTGGCAATTTCGGAGTAGGTTATAACCATATAGACGTCAACGCAGCCAAACAACAAGGTTTAATTATTAGCAACACGCCTGGTGTTTTGACGGAAAGTACGGCTGATATTGCCATGACTTTACTGCTGATGTCGGCAAGACGGGGTGCGGAAGGAGATAGGCTGGTCAGGGCAGGGCAGTGGCATGGCTGGTGTCCGACGCATATGATGAGTAGCGATGTGACCGGTGCGACATTAGGTTTAATTGGTTTTGGCCGCATTGCTCAGGCGATGGCCAGAAAAGCGCATCACGGCTTCGGCATGAAAATATTGTATTTCAAGCCTAGTCCTACGGAGCAGTCAGTAGTGGCCGGCTTAAATGCTCAACGATGTGAATCTCTGGAAGAATTATTGCCAAAATCCGATTATGTTTCCTTGCATTGTCCGGGCGGGGCGGAAACCAAGCACCTTATCAATGCTAATACCCTTGGTTTGATGAAACCGAGCGCCCATTTGATTAATACCGCGCGTGGCGATGTGGTGGACAGTCAGGCTTTGATCGATGCTTTGCAAGAAAAACGTATTGCCGGAGCGGGGCTGGATGTTTATGAAGGTGAGCCCAATATCCATCCGGGATTTCTAACTTTGGAAAATGTTTCATTGTTGCCGCATCTTGGAAGCGCCACTATAAAAACACGTACAGCTATGGGTGAAAAAGTTCTGAGTAATTTGATGGCTTACTTTGCGGGCGAGCCATTACCGGACAGAGTAATATAGAAAATACGTAAACTACCCGATCAGAAAAAATCTGATCGGGTAGTTTGCCGGAATTAGCGAATAGGGTCTTCGCCAACTGTAATCACTTTTAAAGAATTAGTGCCGCCACTGTGACCTGTAGCATCGCCTTTGGTGATGATATAAGCGTCGCCGGTATTAACCAATCCCCGTGATCTTAACTTTTCGATAATATAACGGTTTACATCGGCGTTAGCCATTTTTTCATGAGTGAACGGTATAGGGAATACACCACGGTACAAAGTTACCTTCCCCAAAGTTTTTTCATGGCTGCTGAAAGCAAAAATTGGAATACTAGAGCTGATACGCGACATCCACAAGGTTGTTGAGCCGGTTTCAGTCAGCGAAGCAATGCCGGTAATATTGGTGTGATTGGCCATATACATGGCAGACATGGCGATAGCTTCGTCAATATGGCTAAAACTGTCCGTCATGCGATGTTTGGACTTGATCACGCTGGGTTGCTTTTCGGTTTCCAGGCAAATTCGCACCATAGCCTGTACGGCTTTGATAGGATGTTTGCCGGAAGCGGTTTCAGCAGACAGCATGATGGCGTCGGTGCCGTCAACTATGGCATTGGCGACATCGAAAACTTCAGCACGGGTCGGAATAGGGTTCTCTATCATCGATTCCATCATCTGCGTAGCAGTGATCACGGCGCGATTAAGTTCTCTTGAGCGTTTGATCAACAGCTTTTGCGCCGCAGGCAAATTAGCGTCACCGATTTCTACGCCCAAATCGCCGCGAGCCACCATGATGGCGTCAGACGCCAGGATGATTTCATCAATCACTTCCATGGCTTCCGCTCTTTCAACTTTGGCGACCAGACCGGCAAAACAACCCTCTGCTTCCAGTAATGCGCGGGCTTCATTCATGTCGGCAGCAGTACGAGGAAAGGAGATGGCCACATAATCAGCATTAATAATGGCGATGGTTTTGATGTCTTCCCTGTCTTTTTCCGTTAAGGCTGCAGCGGAAAGTC
>CAVUMJ010000093.1:0-8240 GCA_963741375.1 uncultured Pseudomonadota bacterium | reverse complement strand
TTTCCAAATTGGATACAGTTATCAAGGAAGGTGACAGAGTTGAGATTTACCGGAAGATCACAGCCGACCCGCAGCAAGTTCAACGACGCAGGGTTGTAACTGACTGATTTAAACTTTTTTAAAATCCAAGATTATCAAGATTTTTCTTGTCACCATAACCATTGATTCTAATGGGTCCAACATTTCTTGCATCCCGTTGACTATGAGCCTATCGGGCTTGAGCAGGATGCAAGCAACAAGCACATAGCCAACTGTTGAGGACTTATCCACACCAGGATATCAATCAATGACTTTGATATCTTAGTATTGCCAGAAAAAGGATTAAACCCAGCAAAGTAATCCAAACAATCAAAGGCAACGGATAGGAACTAATTTGCAAATTTTGTAAATTTTCTATGGGGAAGTTGATTTTTTCCGAATAAAACCGTTCACCAGCATTGATTGACGAACCTTTTGAAGAAACCATTAAACTGGACACAAGTATCCAATCTTTAAGATTTGATAGCATTCCAAAGCCTCCCAAACCATCATTAACTGCCAACATCTCTTAGTCTCTACATACAGATTGGTAACTATATATAGCGACTGACAATCATTATGCTAGGTTTGGAAAGTTTAACAATTGATCAAAAGTACTAAACGTCTTCGACTGAAGATTAATATTCGCATCCGGAATACGGATAATTTAAATTCCGATCAATTTAATATCCGCCTATTCAGCTTCCCTTTCTTCATCAGCAGATAAATCGGATATTTCTTTTAATCTTGCCACGGCTTTGTAGTTGATACTATTTTCCGGATACTGGCCTTCAGAGTTTATAACGCCGGCGTCACAGTCCATCAGCAAACTCAAGGCTTCATCAACATTTGAAACTGCGTAAATTGAAAACTGGCCTTGCTCGACTGCATCTATCACTTCCTGTTTCAACATTAAATTTCGTTTATTGGAAGCAGGGATTAACACCGCCTGATGGCCTGTTAAGCCTCGAGCCTGGCACAGATTAAAAAAACCTTCGATTTTTTCATTGACTCCGCCAATCGCCTGGACTTCACCATATTGATTGATTGAGCCGGTTAAGGCGTATCCTTGTTGAATTGGTATGCGAGTCAATGCCGAAATCAGACAACACAACTCCGCCAATGAAGCGCTATCTCCATCGATATGTCCGTAAGATTGTTCCATGGCAATACTGGCGGAAATAGCCAGTGGAAACTGCTGAGCGTAACAATGGCCAAGATAACCGGTCAAAATCATCACCCCTTTAGAATGAATAGGCTGGCCTAGCTCCACCTCTCTTTCAATATCAACAATGCCGCGGGACCCTGGATGAACGGTTGCGGTGATTCTGGCAGGGGCGCCAAAACTGCTGCCGCCAATATCCATTACCGTCAGGCCGTTAACCTTACCGATTGCCAGGCCATCGGTATCAATTAAAATCATGCCTTCCAGCATTTCTTCCAGCACTTCTTCCGCTATTCTGCCGTTTCGGGCTTCTCTGGCATTCAAAGCCAGCTCAATTTCATATTTGCTGATTTCTTTGCCGCCATTTTGGGCGCTAAGTAGATTGGCTTCAGCAATAATTTCCAAACAATTTTTGATATGAGCGGAAAGCTGCAACTGATTTTCCGCCAACCGGCAGCTATATTCAATCAAACGCAGCAATGCGGCCGGTGTTAGCCTCTGATTACCGGCGTCGGAAGCTTGTTGGATCATTAAATGCATAAATTGACTAATACTCTCCGGCGTCAGTTTGATGTAATCATCAAAATCCGCCAAAACTCGAAACATTTCGTTAAATTCGCTATCCAATTTTTCCAGCAAATAATATATATCGCGCGAACCGACTAAAATTACTTTGACATTTAGTGGGATAACTTCCGGTTTAAGGGTGATGGTATTAATGCCCAATTCCGAATATGGCGATTCAATCTCAATTCGGCCAGCCTTTAAAGCGCGTTTCAAACCCTCCCAAACAAATGGATAGGTTAAAACCTTTTCAGCATCCAAAATCAGATACCCGCCATTGGCGCGATGCAAAGAGCCCGGACAAATGCGCCGATAATTAGTGGTCAATGCACCTTGATCACTAATGTATTCAATACGCCCAAACAGATTTTGATAAATTGGGTGGGGCTCATACACGACCGGCGCACCAAGCTCATCCTGCTTGCAATCAACCAAAATATTCGGCAAATATTGCTCGCTTAACAATATGCGTTTAGAGATGTGTTCCCGGCTTTCCTGGCCACGGCCAGGCATCAGGAAATCAGCTATGGTATTGCTTAGATGTTTTTCAACTTCCGCCAAATAGGTGATTACATCATCAACATTCTGATATTTATCATTAAGCTCTGCAAATAAAGGCTCAAGCGCAAGTTTAATAGTTTCGTTATCCAATTGACGCAATTCATCTACCATCACTCGCCGCCATTGAGGCAATTCCAATAAAACATCGCCCAGATATTCTTCCAGTTCTTCGGTATGTTTATGAAAAGCGTCCCGTTCAGCTTGCGGCAACAAGGTAAATTGTTCTTCATCCAAGGCTTTATCATTTCGAATCGGCAAAAAGGTGATGGCGTCGCTATCACGGTACAAGGCCACACTCATTGAGCGGGCTTTTGTATCGACCAGATCAATGGCGCTGCTATAACGCTGATTGAAACGGCGCTCTATCGCAGTTTTCTTTTGCTGATAACTTGGGCTCTCAAAAGCTGCCGGAAAAGTAGCCAAAACATTGTCAATTAATTTTTCGATTTCCTTACTAAACAGATGCCCTTCACCTGAAGGAAGTTGGATTGCGACAGGTTCGCGGGTGTTTTCAAAGTTATCAACATAAGCATAGGAAAGCGGTGATTCCTGCTGTTCTGCAAAACTGGAAAGAAAATGACTGACCATAGATAAACGGCCGGTGCCAATATCACCCATTACAAAGATGTTGTAACCTGGTGACTTCATAGCTATTCCGAAAGCTAACGCCGATTTTGCCCGTTCTTGACCAAGGATACCATCATGTTTGGCTGCTTTTCCTGTCAAAACCAAATCCGGTAATTCAATATTTAGCTTAAGAGCCTTGACAGGCAATTTTAATTGTTCAAGCATAATTTGGCTTATTCGCTGTCAGGCATTGATAACAGATGACTCATGCGTTCTGCTTTAGTCTTCAGATATTCAAGATTGTCTAAATGAATGCGGGTCTCAATGGCGATGCGCCCATTCACCACGGTGCCCAATCCGGTTAGTTCCTCAATTTTCTGAGGATTGTTGGTTATCAATCTGATAGAGCGAATTTGCAGATCCTTTAATATCAACGCAGCGATATCGTACTGACGTTCATCGGCAAGATGGCCTAATTGGATGTTGGCGTCAACGGTATCAAACCCCTGATCCTGAAGATTATAAGCTTGCAGTTTCTTTAACAGGCCAATGCCTCTGCCCTCCTGACGCAGGTAAATCAGTACGCCATATCCAGCCTGATTAATCATTTCCAGAGCCATATCAAGTTGAGCGCCACAATCACAGCGCCTGGAACCTAACACATCTCCGGTAAAGCACTCGGAATGAATGCGAACGGGCACATCGTCTTTTTCTACAACTTCTCCCTTTACTAAAGCAATATGCTCCTTGTCATCAGAAGTATTGGTATAGTAATGAAGGGTATATTCTCCGTATTTGGTAGGTATTCGGGTTTGAACTATATCTTGAATGCGTACTTTCACTATTATTGAATTCCTTGAGATGTAAAGCTTAAAGCCATAAAGCGTGAGCCTTTCTCGATAACCTTGCTTAAAGCTATTGAGAAAGACTCAAAAACATTGTGTTTGGATTTACGTTGATATTTACGTTTATCAGCATAAACCTTGGCGGTGTTGAAACGGTAAGCAAATTTTGCTACCGGATTATTGGGTATGTTTGCTGCGCAAACTTTGGATTTTTTCATAATTTTTCCTTATATTTCATTACATTAACAATTAAGAACAAACAATATATCAAGCAGATTCATTAAACCCATATCATTTTGCAACAATCTGATTCGTTAATGACCATATATCTGCTATGGATAAATTTGCATCTGTCCCGTGGTACAATTTTTCAATGTGGTTAAACTGCTAATTTGCATATAGGCAAATAGCATAACTTTCAATATTTTTTCAGATAAATTGCTATTATAAGATGTACTGTTATTAAGTACATCACCTGCTTTTGTCTAAAGCACCCTAACAAACTATTTCAATCGTTAAAAGTGTTTTAAAATAAGCGAAGCTTTGTAACTTACAAAACTTTACCTTGATTAGATTGTCATTTTTTAAGAGTAGTTCAACCAGAATAAATCTTGACATTTAAGCAGTAGTCAGACTTTTCATGTTTTTCGAATAAACATATGAAAAGTAAGCGTTATTTTAGACTTTAATTATCCTTATTAAACATATCATACCTGTGAAATTCCAAAAAGACTTTGATGTGATAGTTATCGGCGGCGGACATGCCGGAACCGAGGCGGCGCTTGCCGCTGCCCGTTGTGGCGCTAAAACCCTTTTGTTGACACAAAACATTGAAACTTTAGGACAAATGAGCTGCAACCCTGCTATAGGCGGAATCGGCAAGGGCCATCTGGTCAAGGAAATTGACGCCCTGGGTGGAATCATGGCTAAGGCCATAGACCATAGCGGTATTCAATTTCGTATCCTGAATGCCAGTAAAGGACCGGCAGTTAGAGCTACGCGCGCTCAGGCAGACCGGCAGCTTTATAAAGCATCAATTAGAAACTATCTGGAAAACCAGCCTAATTTAGATCTTTTCCAGCAAACTGTTTCAGATTTAATGATTGAAAGCGGCAGAGTCACAGGCGTTAAAACTTTAATGGGTCTGAGCTTTAAATCCAAAACCGTTGTTTTAACGGCCGGGACATTTTTAGCTGGCCAGATCCATATCGGCCTGGAGAATTATAGCGGCGGCAGGGCAGGAGACCCCGCTTCCACCAATTTAGCCCTCAGACTGCGGGAATTGCCGTTTCGCGTCAACCGCCTAAAAACCGGAACGCCGCCGCGCATCGATGGCCGCAGCATAGATTACAGTAAATTACAGAAACAACATGGCGATACTCCGCTGCCGGTTTTTTCCTTCGTCGGCAATCGAAGCCAGCATCCCAGCCAAATTTGTTGTTATATTACCAGAACAAATCAGCAAACACATGACATCATTCGTTCCGCCCTGGATAGATCACCAATGTTTACCGGGATTATTAGCGGGGTTGGCCCACGCTATTGCCCATCCATTGAAGACAAGGTAGTGCGTTTTGCTGACCGCGACTCTCATCAGATTTTTGTAGAACCCGAAGGATTGCATACCAATGAAGTCTATCCGAATGGTGTATCAACAAGCTTGCCATTCGACATTCAGTATCGTTTTATTCGAAGCATGCTTGGCTTCGAAAATGCCGAAATTGTCAGGCCGGGATATGCCATCGAATATGATTTTTTCGATCCGCGCGACTTAAAACCTTCTCTTGAAACCAAATTCGTGCCCGCTCTTTTTTTCGCGGGCCAAATTAATGGCACCACCGGCTATGAAGAAGCCGCGGCGCAAGGGCTGATAGCCGGCTTGAATGCAGCTCGACTGGCGCAAGGCCTTGACAGCTGGCATCCCGGACGTGAAGAAGCCTATATTGGCGTGATGATAGATGATCTTATTACTCGCGGCACCAGCGAACCATACCGAATGTTCACTAGCCGCGCCGAATATCGTTTACAGCTGCGGGAAGACAATGCCGACTTACGCTTAACCGAAATTGGCCGGAATCTGGGTTTAGTCGATGATGGACGCTGGCAAATATTGACAGAAAAGCGCGAGGCCATTGCCAATCTGCACGGCAAACTTGCCAAAAAATGGATCAGAGCCAATACTGAAGAGGCGTTGTTAGCAGAAGCACTATGGGGTAAAAAACTACTGAAGGAAGCCAGTCTAATTGAGCTTTTACGCCGCCCTGAAGTAGATGTTGACCGGCTCTTACAATTTTGCGATGAAACCCAAGTCAACGAAGAAGTTGCCGAACAAGTTGCCATTCAAACCAAATATTCCGGTTACATAGATCGCCAGCAAACAGAAATCAACCGTAGCCTGAGATATGAGCACTTGCGCTTACCGGAGAATGTTGATTACAGTACTGTGTCCGGTTTATCAAATGAAGTCAGTGAAAAGCTTAAAAAGCAGCGTCCTGAAACATTAGGTCAAGCATCAAGAATACCGGGGATGACACCAGCAGCCATTTCACTGCTTTTAGTTCATTTAAAGAAAAAATCTGCTTGATGGACATTTGCCGAACAAAATTACAGCAAGGTTTGACCAAACTGTCGTTGCAAATTGGCGAAACCCGGATAGAGGCATTATTAAACTTTATCAAGCTGATCGAAAAGTGGAATCAGGCATATAATCTGACGGCAATCCGCAATCCCGAAGAGATGGTGTCTATGCATATCCTCGATAGCTTGTCGATTTTACCGTATGTTATCCCATACCGGATTGCTGATATTGGCACCGGCGCCGGGTTACCCGGCATTCCGCTTGCAATATGTTTACCTGATTGTTTTTTTGTATTGGTAGACTCAAATTCCAAAAAAACCCGATTTGTACAGCAAGCCGCTTTGGAATTAAAGTTAAAAAATGTTGAAATTGTGCATAGCAGAGTCGAATTATTTAAACCCCAACAACTTTTCTCAACTTTGATTACCAGAGCATTTGCAGAGATGTCTCAAATATATAAATTAACATCTCATTTGCTGGATGATCAAGGCCAGTTATTGGCAATGAAGGGCCAAAGCCCGGATCAGGAACTAAAGACCATCAATATCGATTACAAAGTAATCCCGTTAAATGTGCCTGGTATCAATGCCGAGCGTTGTCTGATTCAACTGAAGAGACCAAAAGATGGTTAAAATTATTGCAATAGCCAATCAAAAGGGCGGTGTAGGTAAGACGACAACCAGCGTCAATCTGGCTGCGGCTTTGGCGGCCACCAAACGAAAAGTCATGTTAATTGATCTGGACCCGCAAGGAAATGCGGCAATGGGATGCGGCGTTTTAAAAAATAATATTCAGTATTCCAGTTGCGAACTCCTGCTTGAAGAAGTACCCATCACCGAAATAATTATCAAAAATCAGCAATTGGGTTTTGACCTGATTCCCGGCAATTCCGACTTAACGGCTGCGGAAGTGAGACTGATGACTGCTTCAAACCGCGAACGCCGTCTTGGAGATTCTTTGCTAAGCATTAAGGATTTTTATGATTTTATTCTGATAGACTGCCCGCCATCATTAAATATGTTGACTCTGAATGCAATGGTTGCTGCAAATAGCGTTTTGATTCCAATGCAATGCGAATATTATGCTTTAGAAGGGCTTTCTTCGTTGATGTCAACGTTGAGAAGCTTAAAGGAAAATGTCAACCCCGGCCTGTATCTGGAGGGTATTTTAAGAACGATGGTGGACAGCAGAAGCCGCCTAACCAAAGAGGTTTCTGATCAACTGCTAGAATATTTTGGCGACAAGGTTTTTAGAACGACTATTCCGAGAAATATCAGGTTAGCAGAGGCTCCAAGCCATGGATTGCCGGTTCTTGCCTATGACAAGTCATCACGTGGCTCTGTAGCGTATATTGCTTTGGCAGGTGAACTAATTAGACGAGAAAAAGCGAATTAAATGATGCAAAAGAAACGTGGTTTGGGAAGAGGTTTAAGTGAGCTTCTGGGTGATGTTAATCCTGGTCAGGAAAAAACTCACGACATAAGAACGCTGCCTATCGAGTTTTTGCAAAGAGGAAAATACCAGCCTCGCAAAGACATGAATCCTGAAAAACTTAAAGAACTGGCTGATTCAATTGCTGCCCAAGGCATTATTCAACCCATCATAGTTCGAAAAGTCACCCAGGATAAATACGAAATCATTGCCGGCGAAAGACGCTGGCGAGCCGCTCAACTTGCTGAGTTGCATGAAGTTCCTGTCATTGTTAAGGAGCTTGATGATCGTTCGGTCATGGCTATAGCCTTAATTGAAAATATACAGCGTGAAGACTTAAGCGTTTTAGAAGAATCTGAAGCTTTGAAACGCTTGCAAGACGAATTTGAATTAACTCATCAGCAAATTGCCAGCGCCGTTGGCAGATCGCGGGCAGCCGTCACAAATTTATTACGATTATTGGAATTGGCTTCCGAAGTGAAAATCATGCTGAGCAAAGGCTTATTGGAAA
>CAVUMJ010000092.1:0-3151 GCA_963741375.1 uncultured Pseudomonadota bacterium | reverse complement strand
AATCTTTGTTCTGTACTGACAACTTGGAATCAAGTAGTACTTCAAAATCCGCAAGTGGCACCGGTTTGCTAAGCAAGTAACCTTGATAGGTTGGACAGCCATGTTTGGCAAGAAACTGTCGTTGCACCTCCGTTTCCACGCCTTCGGCGATAACATTCAACCCCAGACTGTTGGCTAAGGTAATGATAGTCTGCGCCACAAGCGCATCGTTGGCATTATCCGGGAGATGCCGGATAAAGCTCTGATCAATTTTAAGCTGATCCAGAGGTAGCCTGGTCAAATAAGACAAAGACGAATAGCCTGTTCCAAAATCATCAATGGAAAAGCTAACGCCAAGCTGCCTTAATGTGCGCATTTTGTTGATACTATCCTCAATATCATCCAGCACCAGACTTTCGGTCAACTCAAGTTTCAATTGTTTGGGAGGCGCACCAGTGTCTTTTAGGACTTGACGAACCTGATCGACAAAATCAGCTTGCCTAAACTGGCGAACGCTGACGTTGATAGCTAAGTGCAAAGCGCTAGTCCTCGGATGACTCATCCAACTTTTGAGTTGTTTACAAGCGGTTTGAAGCACCCATAACCCTATAGGTAAAATCAGCCCGGTCTCCTCGGCTAATGGAATAAATTGCGCCGGAGAGACGATTCCCCGCTCGGGATGTTTCCAGCGCAATAAAACTTCGGCGCTGACAATCCCACGGTCACCATCAGCTTGCGCCTGATAGTGCAGAACGAACTGGCCTTCCTGAACTCCCGTACGCAATTCCGCTTCCATATTAGCTTTTTGAGCAAGAGCAGTTTGCATATCCGGATCAAAGAAGCGCAGGGTATTACGGCCTGCCGACTTAGCCTCATACATGGCGATATCGGCTTGCTTCAATAATTCCTCCACCGAATTTTCGGTATCGCCGAATAATGTCACGCCAATACTGGGTGTGCTATGGCATTCTATTCCGGCTATCGTATAGGGGCGATTCAGTTCGTCCAAAATTTTTTCGCCTACCATATAGGCTTGAACGGACGCATCCAACGCATTCTCGCTAAGGTTTTCCAACATGACTATAAACTCATCGCCCCCCAGGCGTGAGATGGTGTCGCCTTCGCGCACGCAAGCGGATAAACGCCCGGCCACATCTATCAGCAATTGGTCGCCCATATGATGACCACAGGTATCGTTAAGTAATTTAAAGTTATCCAAATCTATGAACAAGAGTGCCGACATGTTTTGACTGCGCGAATTACCACATAAACTTTGCTGTAAACGGTCTTTCAACAATCTACGGTTCGGCAAATTAGTCAGCGGATCAAAAAAGGCAAGTTGCTCAATCGCCCTCTCGGCAGTTTTCCGCTCAGTAATATCTACCATCATACCCACGTAATGGGTCATGACGCCTAATTCATTCTTAACGGCAGTAATGTTAAGCCAAACTGGAAAAATCTCGCCGTCTTTTCTACGGCTCAAGATTTCACCTTGCCAGGAAGCATCAATCTGCATACTTTTCGTGATACTAGCGTAAAACATCCTGTCGTATTTATCCGAAGCCAAAATTTTTGGGTTTCTGCCCACCACATCATCCGGCGCATAGCCGGTGATTTCAGTAAATGCCCGATTAACCCTTAAGATTAACATGCTGGCATCGGTAATGATGATACCCTCCTGCGCTTCAAAAGCAGTAGCGGCAATACGTAATTGTTCCTCAGCTTTGTAGCGTTCGGTAATATCCATACGGATACCCAATATGCGAACAACATTACCAAATTCATTAAATTCGATACTAAAAGCTTTGACGCCTAACCATCGATATTGTCCATCAGCATGGCGTATTCTGGCTTCATAACTATATTCATTAAATTCTTTCGCCAGTACTTGCTGAATTTTAAGCTCCACATAAGCGCGATCATCAGGATGAACCCGCTCTAACCACAATTCACGATTGCCATAACCAGCTTCCGGCTCATAGCCAAGCATTGTGTAGTAAGTCGGTGAGACAATGAATTGATCCTCTGCCACATTCCAATCGAAGATAGCAATTTGGGCAACTTCCAACGTTAATCTCAAACGTTCTTCCGAGATTCTCAATTTCTTTTCGGCATGTTTGCGATCAGTGATATCTCTCACCAGGGAAATTGCCAAATTTTGGCCCTGGTAATCCACAAAAGTAGTTAGAACCTCGACCGGGAATAACTGCCCGTCCCGCCGCATATGCCATCTTTCTAAGGTTATATACCCTTTTGTTTGTATTTCATCAAACCACGCTGGAGTTTCCAGCAGGGAAAAATCCGGATCGATGTCCCGGAGCCCCATGTTTAGCAGTTCTTCACGGCTGTAGTTCAAGCCAAGGCAGGCCTCTTCGTTGACATAAATAAAGCTGCCATTGATATCGACAAGAAGATAGACGGCTTCATGAGTATGGTTGAGGACATGTTCCAGCAAGCCAAGCCACTGCTGTTGCCGGTCTTGCTCAATGCGAGCGCGCAACACCGTGATACCAAACGCCAAATCGCCGGATAGTTCTTCTAAAAGACGAACCTCCTCGTTAGCAAAAGTTTTGAGTGACGTGGAATAAATATTGAGCAAACCAAAGATATATCCGCTTTCGTTTTTAAGAGGCAAGGTAATACAAGATCGATGACCATTTTGCAATTGTCTCTCGGAAATTAATGTGCAATCCGGGATATTGAAACTATCATCCCAGTACATAGTGGTTTTGCAGTTAGCTTGCCCTGGTTCCGAACCGGCTTGAGGCAACATGGCTGTTTCAAAACTAGCAGTCTCGGCACCTGCCCAAGCTACCGGACGCAACGATTTTGCTCCATAGTTTTCTAGATATCCCACCCAAGCCAAACTATAGCCGGCATCTTCGCAAATTATGCTGCAAATGTCGTTTAATAGGGTTTGCTCATCCGCTGCACGCATCAGTGTCTGGTTACAATTGCTAATAGCGCGTAGCTCCCGGTTTAAACGTTTTTGCTCGGTGTTATCCCGGCTGATGACAATTGCCCCCACAATTATTCCCTGATTGTCTAATTCCGGCGCCATCCTGACCCATTCGTACAAAGGGCGCGAGTTTCCAAATGCTTCACTGTCTAACTCGAATTCTACCGGTTCGCCGCTGGCAATCACTTGCTCCAAGAATTGTTGATAAAGCTG
>CAVUMJ010000091.1:0-5068 GCA_963741375.1 uncultured Pseudomonadota bacterium | reverse complement strand
ATCGTCCAATTCATTACATGCGGATTGGCATAACGATAAATTTATATAATTTCTGATCTGATTCCTCAATAAAGCAACTACTGGCGTTTTTAGCTATGGTTAAAACCGCCATTTCCGAATCAAGATTAGAAACTGCATCCAACAGATATTGGGCATTAAAAGAGATATTTAAATCCTGATCTTTGTAATCAATTATTAATTCTTCATCGGCCTGGTCATGTTCAGGATTGTGCGCGTCCAGTTTTAATACATCCCCGCTAATGTTAAAACTTACCCCTCGATATTTTTCGTTAGCTAAAATGGCAACGCGCGATAAAGCCTCTTTGAATAATTGTTTTTGTATCAGTAGCGGACTTAAAAACTCTTGATTGAATACTTTACTGAAATCCGGAAATTTACTGTCAATCAATTTTGATGAGAACACCACGTTCTTGTAGATTACTTTGATATGGTTATTTGAAAATTGGATATCTAATTCCGAATCTTTATCATCCAGTAAACGGCTGAGTTCCTGAACGGCTTTTCTAGGTATGATAATTCTGGCTTCATAACCGGTGGCTTGGCCTATTTCATCTTCATAAACAGACAGGCGATGACCATCTGAAGCAACCAATTTCAATTTGGAATTGCTGATATTTAATAACAAACCGTTCAGGTAATATCGAACATCCTGATTGGCCATGCAAAAAATGGTTTTTTCCAAGGCATTTTTAAATTTACCGGTGTTAATAAAAAATTGGTAATCATAATGCGATTCACTAAATTCCGGATAATGTTCAGCCGGCAAAGTACTTAAGGAAAAGCGGCTTCGCCCTGAAACCAGTTTAACTTTGTCTTCCTGCATCTCAAAACTGATATCCACATTGTTAGGCAGCAGTCTGCAAATATCCAAAAGCTTACGGGCAGGTATAGTAATACTGCCGGTTTCTTTGATGTTTTCCACCGCAACTATTGAGACTATCTGGATTTCTGTGTCCGTACCCGTCATCACTAATTGGTTTTCATCCAATTGCAGTAAGACATTGGCAAGAATAGGCATGGTTTGCCTTTTTTCTATCACGCTGACTATTTGTTGCAATGGAGTAAGAAACAAGTCTCTATTAATAATAAATTTCATATAGATATTTTTAATATATTATTACTGTTATGTAAGCAAAATCTGTTGAAAACGTCAATTTTAAGTTAAAAATCAATTTGTTATAAACTTTAAAACTTGTATTTAGCTAATAAGGTTATATGTGTGAAGTTTGTGGATAAAACCGATGCGATAATTTACCCACAGGCTGCACACATATTTCACAGCTACTTAAAGACAGCTTTTTCTACAAGCTCTTACCCTTAAATTTAGCTAACTATTTGGTATCCGTTTTGGACACCTAAGTTTATTTATCAGAAATTTATTCCTGACGGCGCAGCAGCCAAATACTAAAATTCCAATGATGCTCATCCATACAGCAATTGATTGCTTAAGGGCTTATTGCGAAAGCGTTCTTAACAGATTTTTATAATCTTCCGCCATTTTTATATCTTCATCCTTTAATTCAGCGATACGCTTACAAGCGTTAATCACCGTTGTGTGATCCCGGCCACCGAAGGCGTCACCTATTTCAGGAAAACTATGGGAAGTTAATTCACGAGCCAGACACATAGCGACTTGCCGGGGACGGGTGATGGATTGTTTGCGATTTTTGGCTGATAAATCTGCAACTCTGATTTTAAAATATTCCGCGACAGTCTTTTGAATATTATCGATGCTGACTAGTTTGTCTTGTAAGCTGATTAAATCATGCAGGGCTTCTTTGGTAAATTCCAATGAGATTTCCCTGCCGGTGAATTGCGAATTCGCCACTACCCTTCTTAACGCTCCTTCAAGATCTCTGACATTGGATGGAATGCGTTTGGCAATAAAAAAAGCAATTTCATGATCCAGATCCACGCCAACCTGTTGAGCTTTTTTCATTAGAATGGCGGTTCTGGTTTCTAAATCAGGCGGCTCGATTGCAACCGGCAGACCCCAGCTGAAACGCGATTTCAGGCGGTCTTCCAAACCGGAAATTTCCTTGGGATATTTGTCGCAAGTTAAAACAACCTGATGTTTTTGATCAAGGAGGTTGTTGAAAGTATGAAAGAATTCTTCCTGGGAGCGCTCTTTACCGGCTAGAAATTGGATATCGTCCATTAACAAAATATCGATACTTCTATAATACTCTTTAAAGTAGTTAATGCTATTTTGTTGTAGAGCCTTAACCATATCCTGAACAAATTTTTCAGAATGTAAATAGACCACATTAGCATCCGGATTTTTCAGCAATACCGAATTGCCAATGGCATGCATTAAATGGGTTTTACCTAAACCGGAGCTGCCGTAAATAAATAAAGGATTATAAATTTTGCCAATGTTTTCAGAAACTGTTATGGATGCGGCTCTGGCTAACTGGTTTGATTTTCCCTCTACAAAACTTTCAAAAGTAAAAGTTTTGTTAAGGAAATTAGGCTGATTCTTTTTTTGAGCCGGATTTTTGCTGATGCTAGGCGGTTTCAAAGAGACAGTTTTTTTACTGCCTATTTCAAAATTTACCGCTAAAGTTGCATTGGAGAATTCGTTGACCGCATCTTCAATGACCGCAAAATAATGCTGTTTGATATGGTCAATAATAAAGCGGTTGGGGGCCAGTAATTTCAGTTTGTTTTCCGATTCCACCGCTTGTAATGGACGTATCCAGGTACTGAAATCTCCGGAAGGAATCTCATGTTCAAGTTTGGCCAGACAGTTGTTCCAAATAGCACTCATCAGACATTAAAGATGGCAATTGAAAGGCATTGCATGATACCACAGAGCCGTAAACTGTTAGTGCATCTAGTTTAATTATTATCAGAGAAATTCATTGTTATTTTTAACTAGCTGTTAAATTTGCGATAATAAATAGTTTTGACGAAGAGTGGTCCCATGTGGTTTAAAAATCTTGCCGTTTATCGATTTACTGAAGCCTTTACAATATCTGCAGATGTTTTGGAGCAAAAGTTATTGCAACATGTTTTTCGGCCTTGTGGTAGCCATGACGAATTCAGTTTAGGCTGGACCTCACCTTTGGGTAAAACCTCTGATACTTTGATTCATGCCGGCAACGGCTTTTTGATGTGTTGTGTTAAAAAGCAGGAAAAAGTGATTCCAAGTTCTGTCATTAACGAAATGTTGCAGGAAAGAATTACGGAAATTGAGGATAAGGAAGCCAGAAAACTGCCTCAAAAAGAACGCACTCGCATCAAAGATGAATTGATTTTTGAGCTGCTTCCTAAAGCATTCGTTTTTTCAAGAAAAACTTATGCCTATATCGATAGTCAAAATGGTTGGATTATTGTAGATGCAGCCTCAGCCAAAAAAGCCGAAGATCTGCTAAGTTTATTACGTAAATGTTTGGGGTCCTTACCGGTTACTCCGATTTCCGCCACCCTTAAGCCCGCATTGGTGATGACGGATTGGTTGCTGAACAACACTGCGCCCAAAGACATTTTGATAGAAGATGAATGCGAATTACGATCACAGGAAGAAGATGCGGCCATTATCCGCTGTAAAAGACATGATTTGGCGTTGCCTGAAATAAAGAATCATTTGGATAGTGGTAAACAGGTCATAAAATTGGCTATGAGCTGGGCTGATAGAATGTCTTTTGTGCTGGATGAGCAGTTGTCAGTAAAAAGGCTGAAATTTCTTGATCTTATTCAGGAACAGGCCTCTGAAATTGAAGCATTTGATGAAGTTGAACAATTCGATGCCGATTTTGCGATTATGACTGCCGAAATAGCCAATTTTCTACCTAGATTGCTTGAAATATTTAGCTCTGAAAGTGAGACCAAATGAAATTAAAAGTTTTATTCTGCCTATTGTTGATTTTTTCCAGTACCGTTTCGGCATTATATCTGGCCCCGCCTGATAAACCAGGCGACAATTTGATAGGCGCTCCGCCTTATGAGGCCAAATATGTGCCTGCCAGAGACGAAGATACCTTAATTGACATTGCTGTAGACTATAAATTAGGTCAGGATGAAATTGTGCTGGCAAATCCTACAGTTGATCGCTGGTTACCTAGAGGCGGCACTAAAGTCAGAATACCGAACAGCTTTATATTACCGGATGCGCCTCGTCAGGGTCTGGTGATTAATTTACCCGAAATGCGGATTTATTATTTTACCGACCACGGTAGTATCCTGACCTATGCTATCGGCATAGGCAGAGAGGACGACTGGAGAACGCCGCTTGGGAGGACTAAAATTGCCGGTAAAACCGAAAATCCTTCCTGGACGCCACCGCCATCCATAATTGCCGAACATTTGGCTGATGGCGATCAGTTAAAACCTTTCTATCCACCCGGCCCGGACAATCCATTGGGATTATTTGCTTTCCGCTTGGGTTTGCCAGGCTATATGATTCATAGCACTAATGTGGTTAATGGCGTCGGCATGCGGGTTAGTCACGGTTGTATTCGTATGTACCCTACTGATATTGAGCAATTTTTTCCACAGGTTAAAGTTGGAACTCAGGTGAATATTGTCAATCAACCCATTAAAGTGGGTTGGTATCACGATACTTTATATCTGGAAGTTTATCCGCAGATGGAAGAATATCCAGCCACTTTCGAACAACGTTTGCATGTTGCGCTGGATTTAATTGAACGGGCTAATAGTGGAAAAATGCCGGTTATTAAAGGTTCTATTTTAAAAGCGGCCTTGGAAAAATCTTCCGGGATTCCGATTGCGCTTTATGAACGCCCTGTTAACACCGCTCCGGCCCCAGCTCAATAATTTTATTGCCGGCAAATAAAAAGCCCGTGTAATCAAAATTACACGGGCTTTTTAAATCAACAAAACAGCGGTTAAGCTTATTTGTGTTGAGATTTTTTGAACATGCGATCCAATTTGCTATTGGTATCTTGAGCATATTGAGCTGCACGGTTAGCAGCAGCTTCAGCAGCAGCTGCTTTTGAAGATGCTTCAGCAGCAGAAGCTTTTGCAGAAGCAGCGTCAGCAGCAACTGATTGAACTTTGCTTTCTAAAGTACTAACTCTGCCTT
>CAVUMJ010000090.1:0-5086 GCA_963741375.1 uncultured Pseudomonadota bacterium | reverse complement strand
AAGGCAATTGCCGGCGTGTTTATTCGCCGTCTTAAAAAAGGCATGCTGCTACAGACCGATCCAACTGTCATTTATGGTCTTGGCGATGAGTATCACGGTGATTTGCATTACAAAGATTTGAAGCAGGTTAGTCCATACAATACTTACATTATTCAAGGCTTGCCGCCAACGCCGATTGCCATGCCCGGTAAAAACTCAATCATTGCTGCATTACATCCCGAAAACCATAATTTTTTGTATTTTGTCTCTAATGGTGACGGGCATCATATATTTTCTGCAACTTTGCAGGAACATGAAAAAAATGTTTTACATTACCAAAAATGAATCAAGGTCTATTTATTACGCTTGAAGGCGGCGAGGGTGTAGGAAAGTCTACTAATCTGCAATTCATCAAACAGATTTTACTGGATAAGCAAATTAAGGTTTTGGTTACTCGTGAACCCGGCGGCACTGAAGTTGCCGAAAAAATTCGTGGGATTTTACTCGAACATCATAACGAACCAATTTGTGAACACACAGAATTGCTTTTAGTTTTTGCGGCTAGAGCTCAACACATTAATCGGGTTATATTGCCATCTCTGAACCAAGGCGTGTGGGTACTGTCGGATCGTTTTACAGACGCCACTTATGCATATCAGGGAGGTGGCCGGGAAATGAATTATGATACGATTGCCAAGCTGGAGAATATGGTTCTAGGTGGGTTAAAGCCCAATCTGACAATTCTGCTGGATGCCCCGGTTGAAATTGGCGTGCAGCGGGCAAAACAAAGAGGCAAACTTGACCGCTTTGAAATTGAAGATAGACTTTTTTTTGAGAGAATCAGACAAGCTTATTTAACCCTGGCCAGCCGGAATCCACATCGAATCAAAGTAGTTAACGCTAACTTGCCTTTGCAGGATGTACAGCAACAAATACACATGATTATTCAAGGTCTGTGGCAATGATCGCCAGCACTGGAATTTATCCTTGGCAGGCGGAAGCCTGGCAACTTTTATCCAGTTATTTCAACACATCAAGAATCCCTCAAGCAGTTTTGCTAACCGGGCTACCGGGTTTGGGAAAAATGCATTTAGCAAATGTTTATGCTAATTTGCTGCTATGCAGCAACCCATCAGAGCATGGTTTCGGTTGCGGGTCCTGTAGCAGTTGTAAATTATTTTTGGCAAAAACTCATCCGGATTATTTGTCGATAGAGCCGGAAGAAGCCGGTAAGGTAATTGGTGTCGATAAAATTCGCTATCTCATCGCAAAATTAGCATTAAAACCCCAGCATGAAGGCTATCGAATCACGATTTTTCAACCAGCGGATAGTTTAAATATTGCGGCTGCTAATGCATTTTTAAAATGTCTTGAAGAACCGACAGAACGCAGCAGTTTTATTTTGATTGCGGCAAATCCGGCAAAATTACCGGCAACCATCCGCAGCCGTTGTCAACATATCCACCTAAATCCTCCGGATAAGACCTCTGCAGTGCAATGGTTAAAACTACAAAATGTGCAACAGGATCATCTGCAATTACTGGAAATGGCATCTGGAGCGCCATTATTAGCTAAAACTTATGCCGAAACACAATTAGCGCAAATCAGAAGCGAGTATTTCCAGACTTGGCTAAATATTGCACAAGATAAAGTCAACCTTTTGATTGTTGCCGAACAATGGCAGAAGCAAGAGGCGATTGAACTTTCGGTTTTGCTGTCATGGATGTCAGACTGGATTAGCGATATTGTTAAACTTGCTTATTCAGTTGAATCTGTGGATATCAGTAATACAGACTTTAAAAAACACTTGCAACTTCTTGCCGACAGGCTACGATTAACTAATCTATTTCGGCATTATGACCTCCTGTTGCAAAGCCGGTTATTATTAACTACCCAGGTCAATAAACAATTATTAATTGAAAGCCTGATAATTGACTGGCAGCGAATTAACCAACAATAAACTTATGGCTGAAAACTCTAATAACATTCTATCATTATCCATTAAAGACAAAGGCGCACTGTATTCTGCATATATGCCCTTTGTTAAAAATGGCGGTTTATTCATTCCGACTAAACGCGAATATAATATGGGTGATGAAGTGTTTCTGCTGTTAAGTTTAATGGATGAAACGGAACGATTACCCATTGCAGGTAAAATTATCTGGAAAACCCCTAATGGAGCCGAGGGCTATCGCTCAACTGGAATCGGGGTACAATTCAGCGATCAGGACGGCGGTACCGCCAGAAATAAAATTGAAACATATCTTGCCGGTTCTTTAGAATCAGACCGCGCAACCCACACAATGTAATTAATCCAAATGCCGATCTGATTTCATGTTCATTGACTCGCACTGCCATCTAGATCTTATTGATCTTGCGCCATATGCAAATAATTTTGCAAACTTTATGCAAGACGCCGAACAAAAAGGCATTCGGCATATGCTTTGTGTCGGTATTGATCTCGATTCCTATTCAGCCATGTATGATTTGGTATCGCCTTATCAAAACATTTCTGTTTCGGTGGGAGTCCACCCAAATGTGACTGCTGATAAGCCTGCATCAATAGATGATTTGCTCAATTTAGCCGTTGATGACAAAGTTATTGCTATTGGAGAAACCGGCCTGGATTTTTTTCATGACACATGTGATTTTGCAGGACAAAAACAACGTTTTCAAAATCATATTCATGTTGCTAAAACATTAAATAAACCTTTGATTATCCATACAAGAGATGCTGGTCATCAATCTTTGGATATATTAAAACAGGAAAAGGCTGATCAAGTTGGTGGGATTATCCATTGCTTTACAGAAGATTGGTCTTATGCTGAAAAAGCTTTGGATTTAAATTTTTATATTTCTTTTTCCGGGATAGTTACCTTTAAAAACGCTGTGGCAATACAGGAAGTTGCCCGGAAAGTGCCTGAAGATAGATTTTTGATAGAAACAGACTCACCTTTTCTGGCCCCGGCTCCGTATCGGGGAAAACCCAATTATCCTACTTATGTCAGTTATGTCGCAGAGTTTTTAGCCAAACTAAGGGGACAGGAAATTGAACAGATTGCCAATTTATCCAGCAGAAATTTTTATCAGTTATTTAGAAACTCAAAATTAGACGGTTAAAAAAATGCGATCAAGTTAATGATCGCATTGAAGAGGAAGGAAAGGACTGGCATTGCCTAAGGGCTGGATACCAAAACCGGAATTCATTCTATAACAAACTTAACATCCTATAAATGTGGCAAATTGCCGCGGTATTCTCATTTTTAAGCATAAATTCATGGAATTTATTTTAAATGTTCCTCAGGGCAAGTTTCAGATAAGACGAATTCCACTGCGGCAAAATGAACTCTTGCAAGCTTGGGACGCTGCCGATGAATATTTGCTTAATTTTGCTGAACATTTAAATCTCAATTATGACAGCAAAGTCTGTATCTTAAACGATAGTTTTGGAGCATTGGCTGTGGCGTTACATCATCACCGGCCAATAGCAATTTCCGATTCTTTCCTGTCTCAATCGGCGACGCAGCATAATCTTGATTTAAATGGCATAAACCGAAACAGCATTGAGCTGCAGAATAGCTTATGGCAGCCATCAGTTAAACTTGACTTTTTATTCATCAAGATTCCCAAAACCCTGGCGTTACTGGAGTATCAGCTATACCGGTTTCGTGAATGGCTGAAACCGGAATGCAAAGTGATTGTTGCCGGCATGATTAAAAACCTGCCAAAATCTACATGGCAAATATTGGAAAGCATCCTCGGCCCGACCACAACTTCATTAGCCGTAAAAAAATCCAGATTGATTTTTGCTGAAATCGATAACACCTTAAAATTAAACTCTAATCCCTATCCGATTAGCTATGTATTAGAGAATACCGATCTTAAAATCCTTAATCATGCCAATGTGTTTTCCAGAGAAAGTTTGGATATTGGCACTAGATTTTTGCTTAATAATTTGCCGTCAAATCCGGCTTTTAATGACTTTATTGATTTGGGTTGCGGTAATGGGGTAGTCGGGGTGATGATCGCGCGGAAATTTCTGTCCGCCAAACTTAAATTTGTTGATGAATCCTACATGGCGATAGCTTCAGCCGAACAAAATTTCCATGCTGCATTTAGGAGACAACGGCACGCTGAATTTATCCTGGATGACTGCTTAAGCAATATGCCTTTGCAAAGTAGTGATTGCATCGTTTGCAATCCACCGTTCCATCAGCAACATACCATAGCTGATCATGTTGCCAGACAAATGTTCAAGCAATCCTTAAAGGTGCTGCGTTCCGGAGGGGAATTACGAGTGATAGGCAATCGGCATTTAAACTATCATATTCTGTTAAAAAAAATATTCGGCAATGTCCTGCAGATTGCCGGTAATGCCAAATTTGTTATTTTTAGCGCCATCAAGAATTGAAATCATCAAAAATCAATCAATATTGCATGTAAAGATAGGCTAATGCTTTTACAGTGAAATCAGCATTTTTAAAAGAAAACGAAATCTGTAAGTTTTCCTAATTTGGAAACGAGTTATCGGCTAGAATGTGCAATTGTGAATAACCAGAAAGAGTATGTCGACATAATATGCCACTTTCAGCCACTTTTTTTGAAACCAATAGACAGGGCGAGGTCCTTGAAATTGTCCTAAGAGATGATTGGTTGCTACAGCAAACCCTGCCTGATATTCAGCCGGTGCTTTTGCTGATTGAACAAAGCGAACCGCGGACTGAAATCAAATTCGCTACAGAACAACTTGGCCGCTGGGATAGTTTGCTAATTACCGATCTGATTAACATCGTTGATTGTGGCAACAAAAAGGGGTTAAAAATCGATCTTACTACTTTGCCGGCCTCAATACAAAAATTGCTTGCCCTAGTCTATGCTGTACCGGAAGTAGTGGAGGCGCGCCGTTCTGATATGCCATTATCCTTGTCGGCAAAGATTTCCGGCAGCCTTGACCATGCTATATCTCACGCCAAGCAAATCTTGATTTTTGTTGGTGAGATGGTCAGCGGTATTATTAGTGTGGCGCAAGGACGCGCCCATTTTCGCGGCCTGGATTTTTTGCTGTATATTCAGGAATGTGGTCCGTCCGCCTTGCCTATCGTTACCC
>CAVUMJ010000089.1:0-4517 GCA_963741375.1 uncultured Pseudomonadota bacterium | reverse complement strand
CTGTCAGGCCAAACAGGGAAGACGTAATGTTATAGCTGGAGAAGCCGCCGGCTTGAAAAAAACCATTAGCTAATTGAAGGGTTTGAGCAGGATCAGTCGGGGCCTGATTGCCGATAACCACCTGGTCTACAACTAAATTCAGCGTTCCGTTATTTTGCAAGCCATATGCAGATAATTGGTTGCCAAGTTCGGTTGAGGCTTCCAGGCTGCCGCTGTTCAGATAAATACTGCCCGCCTTGCCGGCAGTCACACCATTACTGATCAGTTTCCAGGCCCCGCCACCGGCATTAATCTGACTGCCGGCACTTAATTCTATGCTTCCCGGCGCCGTAAGGTTAACACTGCCGCCATTAATGGCTACTTCACTTAAGGTATTGCCTTGACGAATGTCCAGCCAATCATTTACCCATAAGCCACTTACATCAATCAGGGCGGATGAGCCCAGCACAATATTGCCGGTGATTTCGGTACTATTAATACCGGAATCGACGTAGTTTAAATTCACGCTGCCGGAAGGAATCTCAATATTGCCTAAAATATTGAAACCATCTGCATTTAGATTTAACCTTCCTTGATCGGCCAATTGTAGTTGAGCGCCTTTGTCCATTGTTATGGAGCCATTGCTGTTAATGGTCAAATTTTGGATGCCTGAGCTTTTCAACATCTCGGTATTAATATTCAAAGCCACCGGATTGCTTTGATTGCCATTAATCACCGGTAAAGAATCAGCCGGGGCTAAGGTCAAGCCGCTATTGCCATTGCTGAATACCACGTCCTGTTGAATAAAAATATTGTTACTAAGCAAATTAATATTCAGCGTACTGCCGGTTGCCCAATTGCTTGCTTGTCTTTGCTCGGCTCCAACGGTGGTTGAGCCTTGCAGAGTTCCGTCTAGTAATGCTGAGTAGCTGGTAATATTCAAATTGCCGCCCGCAGCACCCTGGACATAACCTTCCTGATAAAACGTCTGATTGAAATAACCGGTATAAATCAGGTTGGGATTAGCCGTGCCAATATTGTAGATTTGACCGGCTGAAATCAGCTCGGTAATAGTAATGTCTCCACTTTGGTAAGCAACAGATCCGCCGGAAAAATTCAGAGTGCTGCCGGTGTTGACGATAACCTCGCCGGTGGAATTAAGATTAATGATTCCGCCGGCGGTGCTGCGTTCTGCAATATTGCTGGGTATGGTCTGCACGGAACCGATGATATTGGCTATGGGCACCGTGGCGGTGGTGGGACTGCCGTTGCTGTCATAGACTATGCTGGCGTCGCGCAGATCCACATAATCCGTGGCGCCATACAGAACGCCGTTACGCTGGGTTGGCGAGTTGGCTAATTCGTTGGATTGCAGTTTTATGCTGATCACATTAGCGGACATCGATTCGCTGACATCGACGCCGGAAACATCAATCAGGCTGCCGGACTGCAAATTAATGCTGGCCGTGCCTAACGCTGTAGGCGTCAGCGCGCCGGCCGAATTGAATATTTCAGGCGTTTCCCAAGCATTGACATTGACAGTGCCGGAATGCGCCTGCACCAGCGAGCCATTCTGTAAATTGATATTATGGCCGCTGATTTCAATCTGCGATTTCGGTTGGGTATTGGCGGCAATGGCTGTCGCATTGGAGGTGTCCAAGCCCACGCTGGTAATGCTGCCGGCTTCAAGTGTGACCGTGGCGTTGGTTCCAAGCGATTGCGGTAAGTTGTCATTTAATGCAATACTGCGCTGGGTGGTGTTGCCTATCAGATGAGTGTTAAAGCTGCTGGGGGTTTGCACACCTTCTTCGGCGAGTAGTCTGACTGAACCGTTCAATGATACAGAGGTGCTGGCAGAGGCGATACCGTCTTGATTGACGGCGAAACCGATCATGCTGATATTGCCGGTCTGGGCCAGAACGATGCCTGAGGAAGCATTAGTTGTCTGGCCGCCGTAGCCGACTTCCACCAGCATGCCGCGCAGATTAGTGTCGGTGCTGTCCTGCAAATAGACCTTATCCTTGGCGGCAGCCAAAATAACCTGGCCGTTGTTGGCGCTGATAACGCCTTTATTGTCCACATTGGCTCCTGCCAGCAGAATCAAACCGCCTGCCGCATTTGTGGTAATTGAAGCGCCGCTGTTTACGGTAATGGAGCCAAGGGTAATCGGAATTTTGTTGCCGCTGCTATCCAGCACATAATTGCCATTGACGTCCTGTAAATAATGGCCGTTGTCCTGGGTCTGCAGGGCCGCGCCGGTAGCAACAGCAGTAGAGGCGTTATTGGTAACGGCGGTATTGAATACATTGGAAATCCCGGTCAGCAGGCTTTCCTGGCTAATACCTAATGAGGTGGCGACCAGAGAGTTGACATTGACTTGCGAGCCGTTTTCAAACAGAAAACCATTTTGATTGACCAGATAAACCTGGCCGTTTGAGGTCAGTGTGCCGATAATGGTGCTGGCATTTTGATCGCCGATATTATTAAGCACCACAGAGTTCGCGGTAGGCTCTACGAATTTGACGGTATAACCGCTGTTAATATTAAAGCTGTTCCAGTTAATGATAGCGGTATTGCTGGTATCAATAGTTAAAGTATGGCCTTGCAAGGTTTCGGTAGCGGTGCCGTAGGTCGGATTAAGGTTAACGGTTTGATTTTGTTCCAAAGTGGTGACTGTGCTGTGGTTTTGGCCGACCGTGGTCATATCCGAGCCCACCGGTATGGGCGAGTGTGCTTGCGCCCGCACCGGCGAAACACCGCTCCCCAATGCTACGCTACCGGCAATCAAAGCCTGGATGGCAATGACCAAAGGTTTTTGACGGGTAGCAGGATGAGATGGAAGATGAAGCTGAGAAATTAACATACCGGATAAATTCCAAAACCAATGACAATTTTGCTGAATAAGTAACAGGGAGTGTGACATATTCAGTATTTTGGCTGCATTGATTCAACGCAATACGATATTGATTCAAGCAGAGGTTTTGGTAATCAAGCAATTTTCATGCCTATTTATATATAACTGATATTGCAAGGGTTATTTTTGGTTGGCAGCAATATGTGTTGAAATATCAGCATATAGTGCTGATTGCGTGTTGAAATAATAGCAGGGCGGTTTGGTTTGAGCTTATTTTGAAGCTATTCAAATTTAGGATGCTTTTTGTGTTCACATGGAGTCAAAGGCCTAACCGCGCGGATTATCATACCCACCTGATGAGACACCTTGATAATCAGGACCCGTTATTACACTTCAAATTTTTCAATCAGTCTGTCTCTGACTTTTTCAATGACGCCGTCCCAATTACCAAATGTTGTTTGCCTGAATAAAGTCACAGTCGGATACCAAGGGCTATCGTCTCTATCCAGCAGCCATCGCCAGCATGTATCGAAGCGATTTAATATCCATACCTCTTTACCCATGGCTGCGGCCAGATGCGCAGTGGAAGTGTCTACGGATATCAGCAAATCCAGGTTTTCAATGAATGCCGCGGTGTCAGAAAAATCCTGCAGTTGTGAACTAAAACCCACAATGTTCGGGCCGTCCCAGTTTGCGGATTGCAGTTCGTGAAGTTCTGCTTCGGCCGGCTGTCCTTTTTGCAGGCTATAGAAAACCAAATCCAAGCCTTTTAAACAGGCGAACTTGGCTAATTTGATGTTTCTGCGTGCATTGGTAGCCCAAGTTTCCGGTTGGTCGGCTCTAAAACCGCCTTGCCAGACCAGGCCTACTCTTGGTTTTGATTTTTCGCCTAGTTTTTCTGACCAAAGTTTTTGTTTTTCTAGATTGGCATAAAAATAAGGAATCGTGGCCGGTATGGTCTCTAAAGTGGTTTTAAACGCCAATGGCAAGCTCATGACCGGGCAGTGGTAATCAAAATCGGGTAGCGGCTGTCCCGGTTCAAGTAAGGTGAATTGACCTTTAAGAGTTGAGATTATGCCTGCTAAGGCAACAGGCGTTTCAAGAATTGCATATCCGCCCAGCTCTTCAATCAGGGTAGCGTAACGAATGAATTGGATGTAATCGCCCAGTCCTTGTTCCGGATAGATAAAGATAGTTTTGCCGGATAGGGATTGTGCACCAAGCCACAATGGTTGTGGGTATGTTCTGAGCGTAGCAATCAATCCGGGTCTTTTTAGCCGCCATTCGTAGAGTTGCCAGCCCTCCGCATATTCGCCTTTGAGGCATTTTAGTAGGGATTTATTCCAGTATGCCTCGGCGTAACCGGGATTGAGCGCTATGGCCTGGTCGTAACTTGCCAGCGCGTCATCCAAATGCTGTAATACATGCTGTAGATTGCCGCGATTAAGATAGGCTTCGGCATAGCCGGGATTGAGGGCGACAGCACGGTTATAATCAGCAAGCGCATTATCGGCTTGCTGTAAATCATGCAGTATATTGCCGCGATTGAGAAAGGCCTGAGCGTAATGAGGATTAAGGGTAATTGCCCGGTGATAATCGGCGAGCGCCTCATACGGGCGGTTTAACTGCTTAAAGGCATTGCCCCGATTGAAGTAGGCCTCCGCATTGCCGGGGTTGAGGGTAA
>CAVUMJ010000088.1:0-8119 GCA_963741375.1 uncultured Pseudomonadota bacterium | reverse complement strand
CACCTGCTAACTCATGTCAATCTGGGAACAGCATTGTATTCACTGCAAAAATATGAAGACGCTCTGACTTGCTTCAATCAAGCATTGAGTATAAGACCGGATTTTATTGATGCGCTTTACAATTGCGGAAAGATTTTAATAGATTTAAAACGTTATCAGCTAGCTCTAAGCTATTTTGATCAAGTGATTGCTTTACAAGATAATCACTGCAAAGCTTATGCTAGCCGCGGTCTTGTGTTACATCAACTCCGGCATTATGAATTAGCGTTAACTAACTTTGACCAAGCGTTGAGTTTACAAGCCAATGATGCCGAGATATTGAATAACCGCGGTTTGTCCTTGCAAAGTCTGCAGTGTTATAGTGAAGCATTAGAATGTTTTGATTTAGCTATCCTGTGCAAAGCGGATTTAGCCGAAGCCCATAATAATCGCGGCAACGTTTTGCATCTGCTTAACCGTAATCAGGAGGCACTGCAGAGCTATGAGATTGTCATAACACTTAATCCAAAATTTGCAGACGCCTATTACAATAAAGGCCTGGTATTACAAAGCTTACAACGAAATCAGGAGGCGTTAAGCTGCTACGAATCCGCAATGAACTTGCAGCCGGATTTGAGTAATGACTTGAACGATCAAGGTCTGGCGCATCAACAAAATCAACAATATTCAGAAGCTGTTAGTTGCTTCGATAAAGCCATTGCATTAAACCCGGAGTTTGCGGAAGCCTATTGTAACAAAGGCAATGTCTTACAGGATTTGAAACAATTTGAATCAGCTTTAGGCTGTTATGATCAGGCGATTGCATTGAAACCGGATCTGGCCGATGCCTATAATAATCGCGGCAATGCGCTAAGGGCATTAATGCGAACTGAAGATGCCTTGGTGAATTATGACAAAGCCATAGAATTAAACTCGGAATATGCAATTGCCTATAATAATCGCGGACTGGCCTTCCGTGATTTAAAACAGCATCATAACGCCTTGCAAAATTATCAACAGCTGATCGAGCTGGCGCCCGATCAAGCTGACGCTTATCATGAGCAAGGATTGGTATTGTTGGATATGCAGCAATACGAGCGGGCATTAGCCAGTTACGATAAAGCTATTGTCTTAAGACCGGATTTTGCAGAGGCTTATTATAATAGGGCATTGGCTTATCATGAATTAAAACGATTCGAGCAAGCTTTGGCTGATTATGATACGGCAATTGCCTTACAAGCCGATTTTGCCAAAGCTCAATGGAACAAAGCATTATTAAAGCTGAGTTTAGGAGATTACCTTGAAGGCTGGCAACTCTATGAATGGCGATGGAAAAACCCGTCATATCAAAATAATCTAATACAATTTTCGCAACAGCCTTGGCTAGGAAAACAGCCATTGACCGGAAAAACATTATTAATTTATCCTGAACAGGGATTAGGCGATTTTATCCAATTTTGCAGATATGTGTCTTTGCTGCAGGAAACAGGCGCAAAATTGCTAATAGCGGTTCCTGACTCACTGGCATCACTTGCTAAAACCCTTAAAGGCGAATTCCAGGTCATTGAGAATGGTCAGCCAATCCCGGACTACGATCTGCACTGTCCAATAATGAGTTTGCCCTTGGCTTTTAATACAACTTTAGCAAGCATTCCCGCCACAGTGCCTTATTTATGGGCTTACCCTGAAAAACAACAGGAATGGCGGCGCAGATTAGGGGAAAAAAAACAATTCAGAATTGGTTTGGCATGGGCAGGAGCTAAAGAAAATACAAACGATCGGTATCGTAGTATTCCTGTTACATTACTCAAGCCTCTTTTAGAAATGCCTTATGAGTTTCATTCAATACAAAAGCAAATTGATACCGAAGATGCCGAGTTTATCGAAAATTTTGGCTTGATTAAGCCGCATTGCCATGAAATCCTGGATTTCTCAGATACGGCAGCATTAATTGATGAAATGGATCTAATTATTTCAGTCGATACTTCCGTTGCCCATTTAACCGGCGCACTTGCAAAACCGCTTTGGCTATTATTGCCTTATTCGGCAGATTATCGTTGGTTAGAGGGGAGGGCTGACAGTCCCTGGTATCCAACTGCAAGCTTGTTTAGACAAAGCCGGGCAGGGGATTGGCATAGTGTCATCGTTGAGGTTCAGGAAACTTTAAAAACGCGGCAACCGGATTAGGAAATTTCTTTCCGATGCTGGCCAAGCTCTTTCAGTAATATGGCTAAGTGTAGACGGTCATCTACTTCCAGCTTCCTGAATATTGAAGAAAGATGCGCTTTGACCGTACGTTCGGAAATATTCAATTCCATAGCAATGCGTTTATTGTTTTCACCTGACTGGATAAGGTCTGCAACTTCAATTTCCCGCACGGAAAGGGTTTCCAGGCGTTTCATGGTTTCCAGGTAATTGCCGGGCTTAAGATTCGATACTTGTCCGCGTCTGAGATTGGTCAAGCTGCCGATGACTTTAGGAACCAGTCCCCGGCGTATCCAGATATCACCTTTGAGAATACATTCTATGGCGCGTTTAATGATGGCTGTGCTTTCAGTCGCTTCACAATAACCGGCAGCGCCGTGCAGCATGATCTCTATCTGTTTTTCTTCAGGCCAGTTCGATCCTACTACCAGGAATTTTACAGATTTGTCGGCAAAAGTTGATAGTAAGGATTTATCTTCATCAAGTTTCTTGGCGTCAAATAGCACCGCATCGGCGTTGAGCTGGCAACGAATATTAGTCAACATGCTAATATTGTTTTCCCCCATCAAGGCATGAGTCCAATGAGCAGTTAAACGCGGGTTGTTTGAGTAAATCAGAATATTGGCCACGGAATACCGTTTCTTAATTTGTTGTATTCTTATCAGTGTTCAGAATAGCAAATTTTTACCGTTATCCAAGAAAATAAATCAGTTTGTTGGAAAATTTTATTATTTGCGGAAAATTCACAGCCTGTATTTTGTAAAATACAGCATATCAGCAGATGAAAGTTTACTGCCATTTGTTACGAAGTTCTTGGCGATGCAGCATATGCCATTGAATGGCGATAATCGTAATAGCTGATTCAATTTCTCCGTTTTTAAGCATGGCATAAACTTCCTCGGCAAGATATGTTCTAACCAATATATCCTCGCCTTCTTCCTGCAAGCCCAGAACTCCTCCTATTGAGGCGCTGTCAACCCTGCCGCAATAGAGTGTGATCTTCTCAGAAGAGCCGCCGGGACTAGTGTAGAAATTCATGATTTCAATTAACTCCTCAATTTGACAACCGGCTTCTTCCTGGGTCTCACGGTAAGCCACTTGCTCAGGGGTTTCGCCTGACTCTATAGCGCCGCCAACGATTTCCAGCAGCCATGAACGCTGAGCTTGAAATATTGCGCCTACTCGGAATTGTTCGAGCAACACTATCCGGTCCGGACCGGGATCATATAGCAAAACCGCCACGCAATCATTTCTACGGTATAACTCTCGTTTGAGCGGCGCTGTCCATCCGCCATTATACAAGGTGTGTCTTAAGGTCATCAGGTCAAGATTAAAAAAACCCTGATAAATAGAATCTTTTGCGATAATTTCGAAATGCATATCCTTCATTTTTGATATTTGACCCGATAAATCACGCCCAGTCTGTCATCACTGACCAATAAACTGCCGTCTGGAATTTGTAAAATATCCACTGGCCTGCCCAAAACTTCATTGGATGCAGTTAGCCAGCCGTCAATAAAAACCTCTTCCGCATAAGGTTTGCCGTTGCGAAATTTAACTAAGGCGATTTGATATCCTTGCGGTTGCGTTCTGTTCCATGAACCGTGTTGGGCAACAAATAATTGTTGCCGGAATTTTTCAGGAAACTGTTGTCCCGTATAAAATTGCATGCCCAAAGGCGCAATATGGGCTTTATATTTCCAGACCGGCGGCACGTAGTCACTGCAAGATTTGTTGGTTCCATATTCAGGGTCCGGAATATAGCCGGCATGACAATACGGATAGCCATAGTGTTCCCCGGGTTTGATTACTTCATTTAATTCTTCCGGAGGTACGTCGTCACCAAGTAGATCGCGGCCATTATCATTAAAAAACAAATGCCCTTGGCTTGGTTCCCAGTCGAATCCAACACTATTGCGGACTCCGCGCGCCAAAATTTCCAGATTGCCGCCATCGGCATCCAGCCTGACCAGCGAGGCATATATTTCATTGCCCTTGTCGCAGATGTTGCAAGGCGCGCCAACTGCCGTGTATAGCTTATTGTCCGGTCCAAAACGCAAATATTTCCAGCCATGGTGCTTTTCTGTGGGGAATTGATCGTAAATGACCACAGGCTTGGGAGGCTTGCTGAGGTTTTTAAGGATATTATCAAATCTAATGATGCGATTAACTTCGGCAACATATAAATTGCCGTCTTTAAAGGCTACGCCGTTGGGCATATAAAGATTTTCGGCAATCAAATATTGTTTTTCGGCTATGCCGTCGCCATCAGTATCCTGAATGGCGTATACTTTACCGGGATTGTCGCGGCTACCGACAAATACCACGCCATTATCGCCTAAAGCCATGCTGCGCGCCGAGGTCACTTCCGAATAAATGCTGATTTTAAAGCCTTCCGGTAAATGTAAACGTGATAAAATTGCAGCATAGTTTGGTTTTTCCGCCAGACATGCAGGCGTGGAAACCAACGCAGATAAAATGAGTAACAATTTTATAATTTTCATTTTGTCTGTTCCAAAGTTAAACTTATTGACATATTACCACTCTATAGTCTTGAAATTAAGCTGTTCATCCCTTATTTCCTTAATTAGCATCTTACCTTCAAAGGATTTTTAACATGATGAGAATCGTATTGTTTTTAGCCACAAATATTGCCATCATGATCGCAATCGGTGTGATTTTCAGTTTATTCGGCTTGAAAGGCGCTTTGGATGCGCAGGGCGTCAATCTTAATCTGGGTGAATTGTTGTTCATGTCCGCCATTATCGGCATGACCGGTTCAATCATATCGCTATTTTTATCTAAATGGTCGGCAAAGAACGCCATGGGCGTGCATGTTATCTCTCAGGCGCAAAATCAAACCGAACAATGGTTGTTAAGCGTGGTTTCCCGGCAAGCTAAACAAGTGGGTATCGGTATGCCCGAAGTTGGTATTTTTGATGCGCCGGAACCGAACGCTTTTGCAACAGGCGCTAGCCGGAATAGTGCTTTGGTGGCAGTCAGCACCGGTTTGTTGCAGACCATGAATGCTGATGAAGTGGAAGCGGTCATAGGGCACGAAATGAGTCATGTTGCCAATGGCGACATGATAACCATGACTTTGATACAAGGCGTCGTCAATACTTTTGTGTATTTTTTCGCATCCATTATCGGTTATCTGGTCGATAGACTGGTGTTTAAAACCGAACGCGGATATGGTCCGGCTTATTATGTAACCCAGATTATCGCTCAAATTGCCTTGTCTATCCTGGCATCCATGCTGGTCATGTGGTTTTCTCGTTACCGGGAGTTTCGTGCGGATGCCGGCGGCGCAAATCTGGCCGGCCGCCAAAAAATGATCTCCGCGCTTCAAGCTTTGCAGCGTTCTCAAGAGCCGGTGCAGATGCCGGGCGAGCTGGCTGCATTCGGCATTAACGGCGGCGGGGTCAGAAAAATGTTTATGAGTCATCCACCCCTGGAAGAGCGCATTCAAGCTTTAAAAAACAGTCAGTAACAGCGCGTTTAGTTGAGATAAACCGTATATCAGCCGTGACTGAAAGTCATCGGTTTATCCGTTTTTATCTGAACCTTAGCTATGACCAATATCTGACGGTTTATCAGGGTATTGCCAAAACCGTTATAGCTAAGGCCGATGATGGCCGCAGCATTTCATTTCCCGCCGGGAATGTGCAGCGCTATCTGAGTAAAGAGGGGGTTAATGGTTATTTTGAAATGGAATTAACGGCAAAAAACAAATTTATCGCCATTAAAAAACTCGATTAGTTTTGAGAGATTTTTTTCTCTAATTCAGCAAGTTTCCGCCGGAGTATTCAGATTGATAAATAATTCCGGTTTGCCGCTAAAGTTAATTTCAGTGACGCGGTGTTCAAACAACCAGTTGCTCAACTTGCGTTCGCCTTTTTGCAAATAACTTTCCAGACTGCCATGTAACTGAGTTCTAATTGCCAGAAATACCGGATGCAGGCGGTTGCCGTCTGTGGCGGTGGCAATATCGGTATTGTCGTTTAATCCTAATAATATGCTTTGTAAATGAGCAGTTTGCATCAAAGGCGCATCACAGGGCATAACCAGCAATATCGGATGCCGGGCCTGTTTCATGGCGGCAAGGATGCCCGCTAAAGGCCCGTTAAAGCCTTGCAGATTATCCGATATCACCGGATATCCGTATTGACTATAGGATTCCTGATTGCGATTGGCGCTAATCAATAATTCATCCACTAACGGACTCATGGCCGCCAGAGCGTAACTGATCAGGGCTCGACCATGCAGTTCTATCAGGCCTTTATCCTGAAAATTCATCCGGCTTGCCTGTCCGCCAGCCAATACCACGCCAGTGACTTTGTTTTGTCCGGGCATAATGTTAAGCTTTACGCATGTTTAAAAGAATGATCATTTCCATTGGTTTATTATGCCTGGCAAGTTGCGCGGTACAGCCAAATAATAGTGAACTGATTTATTTTTATCAGGTGGAAACAACCAAGCCATATGCCGATGTTTTGGCCGAACTGGAAATTGCCATTGCCGAACATAATTTTCGCATTACCGGCCACAGCCGCGTCGGTAAGGTCATACGTGACCGTGGAGCAAACGATTATCCGGAGTATGACACCATACAGTTTTGTAATCTGACTTTAGCGAAAACCATATTGGACATTAGCCCGCATGCTATTGGTTATATGCCTTGTAATATCATAACATATCAATTTGATGGCAAGACCATCATCAAAACTCATTTGCTACCGGATAGCACCAACAATCCGGCAATGAATGATTTTTCAAAGGAAATGAACCTGCAGTTAAAACAAATTGTCGATTTTGCCGCTCAACCTTAACAAATAAATAGAATTTATGATGAAAAATAAGCTTTTACTGGCCATTATTCCAGCTATGTTTTTTTCCGCCTGTGCGGAGACGCAACAGACGGCCCAACCTGAATCGGCTCAATCGGGAAATGATGCAGTTGCCGCTTCCGAACCTGTCCTGATCAACGATTATCCGACTCGCGACAGAGTGGATTATGTGTTGGAGTGCGTGGCGAAACACGGCGGCTTAACTTATATCAACCAATATGCCTGCGGCTGCAAAATCGATAAAATTGCCGAGAAACTAAGTTTTGCTGATTACGAAGCCGCCAGAACATTTGTGCAGATGCAAAAAACTCCGGGAGAAAACGGCGCGCCATTTCGTGATCCCCAGCAATCGAAGGATTTAAGAACAAAATTGAAAGATGCCGAAGCCGCTGCGGAAAAAGCCTGTTTTGTTCAGTAGTGCTATGAGATATATTTCTTTTTAAAAATAGCTGTTATCGGTGGAATATCATTTCATGAAATTATCTGCCGAAACGTTAAATTGATTCGGGCTGTTTTAGCAGCACGGGTTTTTGGCGCTTCATGTTTCCAATGGTGTTGAATGGAACCGGCCATGATCAGCAAATCTCCATGCGCTAGTTCCAGTTGCAATTTATCTGCTGTTTTATTGTGTTTAAATCGTATCAAACGGCTTTCCCCAAAGTTGAGTGAGGCAATTGTTGGATTTTCGCCCAATTCTTTTTCATTATCTGCATGATAAGCCATTGAATCTTGCCCATGCCGATATAAGTTGGCTAAAACACTGTTAAATTTATGCTGACAGCTAGTTTCCACATCAGTTTTTAGTTGTGATAATTCAGCAGTCCACTCGTTTGGCAGATGATTCACTCCGGAGTAACGATAAACGGCCTGTTTGTCGCCATACCAAGCCATTAACCGCGGTGTGAGAACTTGGCGGCCAAAAATGAACAATTTTTCCGATTGCCAGCCTAGGGTATTATAAAGTCGTTCAAAGTAAAAGTCGGCCTTTTCAGTCTGATAATACCCGGGAATCAGAAAAAGTTTACCGTCAAAACTAATCAAGCTTTGTATGGGATCATGTTCCGAAACAATTGGATTATTAGTTC
>CAVUMJ010000087.1:0-6451 GCA_963741375.1 uncultured Pseudomonadota bacterium | reverse complement strand
GTAGGTGTCGGCGTATTTTTTCAGGAACGCAATAAATTTGAGACAGTCTTCGTTGAGCGTACGAATCTATCCATCGTGTTATTGAGGTTATACTGTTAGCAACTTAAACGATTCGGCAGCGGCCGCTATGGTTTCCGCAATATCGGCATCGCTATGCGCCTGAGACATGAAAGCGGCTTCGTATGCTGATGGCGCCAGATAGACTCCGCGGGTTAACATGGCATGAAAGAATCGCTTGAATCTATCCTGATCACATTGCATAACCTCAGCATAACCGCTGATATTTTTTATGTCACTGAAAAATATCCCGAACATGCCGCCGGCCTGATTACTGGTAAAACCGATACCGGCCTGTGCTGCGGCATCTTCCAGGCCGATCAGCAACTGCCGGGTTTTTGCCGCCAGGTTTTGGTAAAAACCTTCTGCGCTAATCAGTTCCAGGGTTTTTAAACCGGCCGCCATAGCTACCGGGTTTCCGGATAGTGTGCCGGCCTGATAGACCGGCCCTAACGGCGCCAGAAATTCCATAATTTTACGGCTGCCGCCAAAAGCGCCTACCGGCATGCCGCCGCCTATGATTTTGCCCAAGGTAGTTAGATCCGGTTTGATATTATATAAGCCCTGCGCACCTTGTAGACCTACCCTAAACCCGGTCATCACTTCATCAAAAATTAAAACGCTGCCATATTGATCGCAAACTTGTCTCAAACCCTCCAAAAAACCGGATACTGGCGGAATGCAATTGACGTTGCCGGCCACCGGTTCAACAATGATACAAGCTATTTTTTCGCCTAAACTCGCGAATGTCTCCTTGACGCCATCAATATCATTATAAGTTAAGGTAATGGTATTGGCCGCAACAGCTGCAGGTACGCCGGGTGAACTTGGAATTCCTAAGGTTAAAGCCCCGGAACCGGCTTTTACCAATAAAGAATCTGAATGACCATGATAACAGCCTTCAAATTTAACGATCAGATCCCGGCCGGTATAGCCTCGGGCTAAACGCAGGGCGCTCATGGTGGCTTCAGTTCCGGAACTGACCATACGCACCAATTCAATTGACGGTAATAATTCACAAACTTTTCGGGCTAATTGAGTTTCTAATTCAGTCGGCGCGCCAAAACTTAAACCTTTTGCCGCAGCCTGATGAACCGCGGCAATGACCTCAGGGTGAGCATGGCCTAAAATCATAGGCCCCCAGGAACCGACATAGTCTATATAGCGATTATTGTCTTTATCAAATAAATAAGCCCCAGCAGCTCTGTCTATAAACAGCGGTGTTCCACCGACACCGCTAAAGGATCGAACCGGAGAATTAACACCGCCAGGGATATATTGTTTCGCTGCGTCGAAAAAATCGTTATTTTGAGTCATGTAGGTTTAATTTAAAAAATGACAGCCGCCAACCTTGATCTCGCAATGCTTAATCAAGCTTATGCAATAATTGCTTTATTCTTTGCCAAATAAATGCGGACCTTTTGGCAACGATTTAGCTTGTAAACAAAAATAAGCCGCCGTGTCGAATTTAATATCCAGCGCCTGGGTGTCTTCGTGCAACTGCAAATACTTTTCAGCATCCACGTCGGCCAAATTGTCCGAAATATGCTTGGCTATACAGCTGCAATTTTCTTCAAAACGCTTTTGGTCGTTATCTTTGTTGACAGAGTTTTTCAATTCTCTGTTGACACATTTATTGGAAAATTCTTTGATAAATTTTGCTTTAACCGAATCACTGGCTTCGCCATATTCAACATGATTTAATTTATGAGATTGAGTTTTTGCAACCGAGGCTTTATCTGCTTTTTCATCCGAACACCCTCCCAAAACAACAGCCAGCAAAGCCATCAGTAACGGCAGTATTAGTTTTATATGGAATTTATTCATTGTCATAGTTTTTATAGTAATTTTAGTTAAGTAAGTTCTGCAACAGGCTGTTTAATTCATGTTGCTGACGTTGTTGTAATAAACGATTAGCAATAATAATACTTTTAAGTTGCTTGAGCGCTATGGCAAAGTCATCATTTACTATCAGGTAATCAAACTCTGAAAAATGACTCATTTCTGCAACTGCATCCTGCATCCTTCTGGCAATAATTCCGGCGTCATCCTGGCCTCTGCTTTGCAAACGCTGACGTAAAACAGCAATTGATGGCGGCAAAATAAAAATAGAGACGCTATCAGGCAGCAATTTACGAACTTGCTGAGCTCCTTGCCAGTCTATTTCCAAAATAATATCCTCACCTTCAGCCAAATAATCCTCAACGGTTTTCCGGGCTGTTCCATAATAATTATCAAATACCTGGGCATGTTCAAGAAATGCCTGGGTTTGAATCATTTCCTGAAACTGATTGGCAGTAACAAAAAAATAATCAACGCCATCCTGCTCTGCCGCACGTCTGGCTCTAGTGGTGTGCGATACCGAAACCGCCAATCTTGGCGTATCAGCAATAAGCTGTTTGACCAAACTGGTTTTCCCGGCTCCGGAAGGCGCAGATACGATATAAAGTTTGCCTGAAATCATTTAGCTAGAAATCTGTTAATCCAATAGTCATTTTTTTATTTTAACAACCAAGAGTCAAGCCAAAAATCCAAATCCAATAAATTATGACTGAAAAATTCAAACTGGAAATATCTGCAATCTTTGCTTGCAGGCAAGTAGTTGGCGCTGTATTGTTCTGTCAATTCAACTGTCAATGCTAAATTTCATGTCTGATTTTACCCGGAATAAATTAATCCTTGTTGATGGTTCGTCATTTTTATTTCGCGCCTTCCATGCCGTGCCTCCGCTGACTAATGCCAAAGGTGAGCCTACCAATGCCATTTACGGCGTTTCCAATATGCTGCGGAAATTGATCAATGACCACAAAACCGCCTACTTTTCTGTCGTTTTCGACGCGCCGGGCAACAATTTTCGGCATGAACTTTATGATCAATACAAAGCTCACCGCCCGCCTATGCCTGATGAATTAAGAGTACAGATTAAACCCCTGCACGAATTAATTAAGAGCTTAGGTTTGCCCTTGATCATTGAAGAAGGCGTTGAAGCCGACGATGTGCTAGGCAGCTTGGCTGTCAATGCCGCCAACCAGGGGTTTCAGGTAATCATTTCCACGGGCGACAAGGATATGGCGCAATTAGTTTCAGAGCAGATTACCCTGGAAAACTCCATGACTAACACCACTTTGGACATAAAAGGGGTGGAAGAAAAATTTGGAGTTAAACCTGAACAGATTATCGATTATCTGGCTTTAATGGGAGATACAGTTGACAATATTCCCGGCGTGCCTAAAGTCGGGCCAAAAACTGCCGCAAAATGGCTGCAGGAATATGGCAATTTAGAAAACTTGATTGCCAACGCCGAAAAAATAACCGGCAAAATTGGTGAAAATCTGCGTGAAAGTCTGGATCAATTACCTTTATCCAAAGCTTTGACCACGATTAAATGTGATGCTGCCTTACATTATAGTGTGGAGGATTTGAAACGTCAGGAGCCCGATCTTGACAGCCTGAAACAGCAATTAGGCAACTTGGGGTTCAATAGCTGGTTAAAAACCTTAAACGAACTGGCCGCTCCCCTGTCTGAAAGCCTCCAAAAGATTGAAGCTCAACCTATCCGCAAAGACTATCAAGTCATCTTAACTCAGCAAGATTTTGATAAATGGTTAAATAAACTTGAGCAATCGGCGCTATTTGCTTTTGATACTGAAACCACAAGCCTAAATTACAGCGAAGCTAACATTGTGGGCGTTTCATTTGCAGTAGAACCCGGTCAAGCTGCCTATTTGCCTTTGGCGCATGATTATGCCGATGCTCCCAAACAGCTTGACCGGGAACGGGTGTTAAATAGTCTGAAACCATTGCTGGAAGACCCCGCTAAACCCAAACTGGGACAAAACCTTAAATATGATGCCCACGTACTGGCAAATCATCATATTATTTTACAAGGCGTTCATCATGACACCATGCTGGAATCCTATGTGTTAAATAGCACTGCCACCAAACATAATATGGACGATCTGGCTAAGCATTATTTGGGTGTGGATACCATACATTTCGAAGATGTCGCCGGCAAAGGCGCCAAGCAAATTGGCTTTCAGGAAGTATCTATTGAACAGGCTACGGAATATGCCGCTGAAGATGCCGATATTACCTTGCGTTTACACCAGTGTTTATCCGAACAGCTTCTGCAATACCCCAGGTTATGGGATTTGTATCAGCAAATAGAAATTCCTTTGCTAGGCGTATTGACTCGCATTGAAGAAAACGGTGTCTTGATTGATTGCGCTATGTTAGCCAAGCAAAGCATGGAATTGGCAAACCGGATGATCGGCATAGAACAGCAGGCGCATGATTTGGCCGGTTCTAGTTTTAACATTGGCTCTCCCAAGCAAATTCAGGAAATTTTGTATGATCGTCTGAAGCTGCCTGTTCTGAAAAAGACCCCGAAAGGCCAACCTTCCACGGACGAATCTGTTTTGCAGGAATTGGCGATAGATTACGCCTTACCCAGGCTAATTCTGGAATATCGCAGCATGAGCAAACTAAAATCCACTTATACCGATAAATTACCGCAACAGGTCAACCACCGCACCGGCAGAGTCCATACTTCTTATCATCAGGCTGTCGCCGCTACCGGCCGTTTGTCCTCCACCGACCCTAATCTGCAAAACATACCAATTCGTAGTGAGGAGGGCCGTAAAATTCGTCAGGCCTTTATTGCTCCAAACGGATATAAAATTGTTGCTGCAGATTATTCTCAGATTGAATTACGGATTATGGCGCATCTATCCGGAGATGCCGGTTTGCTAGCAGCTTTTTCACAAGGCGTGGATGTGCATAGCGCTACCGCGGCGGAAGTATTTGAAGTTGATCTAGACCAGGTAACCGCAGATTTACGCCGTTCCGCCAAAGCGATTAACTTTGGTTTGATTTACGGCATGTCTGCTTTTGGGCTGGCTCAACAACTGGGTTTACCCAGAAATCAGGCTCAAGCGTATATCGATCTTTATTTTAGCCGCTATCCCGGTGTCAAACAGTATATGGATAATATCCGCGAGCAAGCAAAGCAGCAAGGCTATGTTGAAACTATCTTTGGCCGTCGCCTGTATTTGCCGGAAATTAATTCTCGTAATGTGGCTTTGCGCCAATATGCTGAACGCACAGCCATCAATGCCCCCATGCAAGGCAGTGCTGCCGATATTATTAAACGAGCAATGATAGCTTGCGACAATTGGATTAACAAAAACACTGACAATGTCGTGATGATCATGCAGGTGCATGATGAATTGGTTTTTGAAGTGCCTGAAACCCTATTAGAGACCAGCATGGAATCTATCCGTCAAATCATGTCGGAAGCTGCTCAATTAAAAGTGCCATTGCTGGTTGATATTGGCTATGGAGAAAATTGGGACGAAGCTCATTAACAGCATAATCCTAGAAACCGCAGTTGACCACTCATCTGAGACCGATTCCCGACTCAGAATCTGTTCGTCTCCGATTTGATTTATCAACTCGAGCCGATGCGGCGATTCACGGGGTCCGAGTGGCGCGCCGGGAGGCTCCCTGCCTGGATGCCGTATGAGTTTGCCGGGGCGCCTTGCATCTGGCCGAAGTTTTCGCCCTTCCTGATGATGCAAAGCTGCACCGCGTCTGCCGTGGTGTTGGCCTGGGCTCAACTTGCGGCTGCTTTAGTCGCCGGAATGGGCGCTTATCTTTTTTTTCGACGAGCGTTTGGTCTTAGTTTTTGGCCCGCGGCCATCGGCGCATGGTGCTACCCCTTGACCGGCACGTTCATTTTCTGGCAAGGCTATCCGACCGCGTTGTCGGTTTATTGGCTGCCTTGGACCTTGCTGGCGGTGGAAAAGACGGTGCGCGGAACCAGCGCGATCTCCTTCGTGGGGTTGAGCGTGACAACGTCCCCTGGTTCTCATTAGCGGCCACCTGGACATGGCCGGCCAAGTGCTCTTGGCTTCCGGCCTATACGGCCTGGGGCGCTGGTTGTGGTTCCATCATGGGCAGTGGCTGCGTCGCCAGGCCTGCCACGCGATGGCGGGTTTGGTGGCAGGCTGGGGGCTTGGACTTTTGTTGGCGGCTCCCTGTGCTGCCCGTGGTGGAATATGCCCGCACCGGCGCGCGCCTGACTGGGCGCGCCGGTGGCGTCGAGGAGCGGCCGCGGTGGGTTTGACGGCTCTGCCTGAGATCGTATTGCCTGACTTGTACGGCACGATGGCCGCCGGGAGTTACCGTTGCGCCGGGGATTACCAGGCGGAAAGCTCCGCGGCGGCGTATGCGGGCGTGCTGGCCACCCTCCTGGCCGCCCCCCTGGCTTTTTGCAGCCGACGTCATCGCGGGTTCATTGTCCTTCTCGTCCTCCTCTCGTTTGTGGGTCTGGCTTGGTGTCTGAACGCGCCGGGCTTGGTCCACCTGCTCAGGGCGCGGGGCCTCAACATGA
>CAVUMJ010000086.1:0-13242 GCA_963741375.1 uncultured Pseudomonadota bacterium | reverse complement strand
CGGATTCATGCCGTTTTGTTCGCGCAGGGTCTGAGCAATGATCATCGGATCTATGCCGAGATTGGCCAATTTACGGTGAGACACTTCGATATAAATCTTCTCCTGCTGCACGCCGATCAAATCGACCTTGGCGACACTGGGGATTCTCAGCAACTCCTGGCGCACGTCGTCTACGGCGTCCTTCAGTTCGGCATGGCTGAAACCGTCTGCGGTAAAGGCGTAAATCGTGCCGTAGGTGTCGCCAAACTCATCGTTGTAAAAAGGTCCGCGCACGCCTTGGGGTAGGGTATAGGAGATGTCGGCCAGTTTCTTTCTGACTTGGTACCAGGCATCGGACACCGCTGCATTGGGAGCGTACTCTTTAAGATTGACAAAGATGAAGCAGCGTCCCGGCTCGGAGTAGCTTTTCACGAAATCCAGCCATGGCGTCTCCTGCAATTTCTTTTCCAGGCGGTCGGTGACTTGCTGCTCCATCTCCCTCGCCGTCGCCCCAGGCCATTCGGCGCTAACGACCATGGTTCTGATGGTAAAATCCGGATCCTCGGCCCGGCCCAATGTGAAATAAGCTAAGAACCCCGCCAATGTGATAGCGCCCAACAGATAGGCGATGAAGGACTGATGGCGCAGAGCCCAGTCTGACAGATTCAATTGGCTCATGGTTTAGCCTCCAACAGGCGCACCTTCTGTTCTGCAATCAGCTTGTGCACACCGGCGGTGACGACTCGTTCGCCTTCGGATACGCCATTGAGCAATATGGCGTTCTCGTCGTCATATCTGGCTACCGCGACTGTACGGGGTTTAACGGTCCCGGTTGCCGGAGCGAATACCCATACCGCCGGCTGTCCGTTATCCTGGGTCAGGGCCGTCAATGGCAGCTTGGCCACTGGCTGCAGCTCATCCTTTTGCACATGCACGGTGGCGGTCATGCCCATGCCTACTCCAGTGTCGGCGCTTAGCACCGATACCTTGGCGGTATAGGTGCGCAATACCTTGTCCACACCGGGTGATACTTCCCGGAGACGGCCTTCGTAGAACTGTTCGGGATTAGCCCATAGATTAACGCGGATCGTGCTGGCGGCGCTCAGGTCTTGCAAGCGGTTTTCAGGCACGCTGATGACAACCTCTTTCTCGTCCGTTTGCGCCAGCCGGACTATGGCTTGCCCGGCCGGGACGATCTGCCCCGGCTCGGCATCCACGACGGTGATAACGCCGGTGCGATCGGACCGCAGTTCAGCGTAAGCGGATTTGCGAGCAAACGTTCCTTGAGTCGCTCGTGCGGCGGCGACGCGAGCTTCGGCGGTACGTACCTGGTCTCTGCGGCGTTCCAGCGCCGCTGGGCTGGCCAGATCCTTTTCCTGTAGATTGGAGAGATGGCCAAGATCTTTACGCGCTTGATCCAGTTCCGCCTGCGCCGCCGCCAATTGCGCCGCCGCGCCAGCCTCGTCGAGCTTGACATCGGTCGGGTCCAGGGTCGCCAACAGCTGGCCGCGCTTAACAGTCGCCCCCACGTCCACCAGGCGACTGACCAGCTTGCCGCCAACCTGAAAGGCCAACGGACTCTCGTGGCGGGCTCGGATTTCGCCGGAATAACGGGCAGTCGTCGCCGTTTGCCGGTATTGCACTTCGGTCACCCTGACCGGGCGAGGCTGAGGCTCGGTTGTCTTGGATTCGGAACAGGCCGACAAAAATAGAATGACCACGATCATCATGGCTATGAGCTTAGGATGTGCTCCTAGCCACGACACACGGACAGTTAGCGGGCGGCCTAAAGCCTTGAAATTAGCGCTCGAACTTTTCATCGTATCAATCCCCTGATCATCGCGTTTATGGTCATCCTAGCGGTTTCTTCGATCTTACGCCACTCGATCCAAGGATCGCCATAGAGGTTGATATGCATGGCGACGACACCATGAACACTGGCCCAATAGGATTGAGCCAACAAGTCGGGATCAGTCAGTTCCGGCGCTAGAAGCTGTTGGGAGATGGCTTCCGTGAACGTGTTCAACAGCAGCAGGTAACAGTCGGTCTCCGGATTGCCGTGGCCCAACTCAGCCAATTGCTCCTCTTCGTGCAGCCGGTTGCTCAAAAACATCAGCCGGTATTGGTTGGGGTGTCCGATACCGAATGTCACGTAGGCCATACCGGCCTTACGCAAACGTTCCAGAGGCTCAGGCTCGGCGGCAAAGCTCCGTAACGCTTGCGTCAACGAAGCCATATCCACCAGGCACAGTTCGCGTATCAGAGCGTCCTTGTCCTTGAAGTGGAGATAGATAGTGGTGGGAGAATATTCGATGGCATCGGCGATTCGTCGCATCGTCACCGCGTCGTAACCTTCGGAGGCAAACAGCACGCGCGCCGCATCGAGAATTTTACTGCGGACTTTCAGGCGATCCCGCTCACGCCGTTCGGAAATGCTCATAAACACCGTTTATTTAGTTAACAGCGTTATCTTAATGAACAAAGTTATCTCCTGTCAAGCAAGTAATCTTAAAACAGAACAAAAAAAGAAGAGTACTGTAGTCGAAAAACGCAGATATTTGATTTTATTGATGCCGTAAACACTAGCAAGCGGCTTTGTTGAAGAAAGAATTCGTTTTATCGAGGCTGCTTGCTGTAAAAATTCCTAAATTGGCCGAAATATGAATTATACTTGGCGCTATGAGCCACGATTTCGACGGAAGTTTTAAATTTCTATTCTCAAATCCGGAAATGGTCAGGGATTTGATCCTGGGTTTTATTCCGGATGAGTGGTTGCATAGCCTGGACTATAGTGCCCTGGAAAAACTTAATGCCAGTTATGTTAGTGATGACTCTTTAAGCAACGAGAAGATGTCTATGACTTGATACCTGCCGTGCCTGGCCTGGTGGATGAGTTTAAAATCAAGGCCAAATATTTACTAATCGATGAAAAGATTTATACGGAACACCAATTAGGCTCGTTAAAGAATCTGGTTGCAGCGGTATTCAGCATAGAACAAACTAGTACGCCGCAAGCCATGCAGGAAATACTGGTGCGTATGAGCGATTGGTTAAATGACCGGCCTGACTTAAGAAGAATGTTTGCACTGTGGATCAGGGCTATCTTGAAGAGAAAGCCGGAATACAGTATTGTACTTCCCCAAGTAGATGATTTATTGAAGCTAAAAACCATGTTGTCAGACAGACTGGAAGAATGGGCGAAAAACTATAAAGCAGAAGGTAAAGCTGAGGCTGAAGCTTTATTATTGCAAAAACTGTTAAGCAAACGTTTTGGCAATATTTCTGTGGAGATAACTGAACAAATAGCTAAAGCCAGTCAGCAGGAAATAGAGCGTTGGTTTGATCGAGCTATAGAAGCGAATCAATTAAGTGATGTGTTTAAAGCGGATGGTGTGTAGTCATTCCTACAACATTAAATCTCTCAAAAGTTCAAGACTTGCTACAGATAATTTTTCTAGTGTTGAAAGGCCGAAATCGTTGCTGTCTGTCGTCCAAAGTGATTTAATGACAACAATTTGTCAGTTACCCGCCATTGATACCTGTCGCTTGTGAAATACAGAAAAGAAGATTAAATGCGGATCAATAATTTATCGTGTCCAAGACCATTTTTGGTAGATATCCAGTTTAACCCCCTGCGGTGGCACTCATGAGCCTACTTTCGCGACTGTTCGGTAGGTGCCGCCAAACTTCACACTTGGAGTCGTTTCTTGAGAAGACGACACTTGATTCGTCCCGTCAGAGTTATCACAGCGTTAGCGAGAAAAGCATGAAACTGCCCTCGGCAGTTTCGATCTGGGCCCTCCACATATCGCACTGCTTTTGCCTAGGTCTTCGCAGCATGCTCGAACGCCAAGATACATCATCATCGCCGGTCGTAATTGAGGGTGCGGTATATGACTTAGTTGCCGTCGAGGTGGCGGGATATTGCTTTTTCTATCTGATGGACGATCTGCTAGGCGAGACCGAAGACGAGGAAGACGAATCGTATCTCTCGGTTTTGCGAACTTCTGCAATGTTGGCCAACTCGGTCTTAGGCTCGCATCTTGCCACGAGTATTGATGACGACTACTTGCTCAAGCGAGTAATGAACTACTCGTCAGCCGCGATTTCCAAGAATACCAACTCATTCGAGAGATTCATAGCAGTCCTGGTGTCATCAATCGATGCTCGTCAACCGGTACTTCGCGTCAGCCTGCCCCCAGCGAACTTAGTTTTGCAGTTGACCATTTCGACCTACATTCCAATCTTTCACTCTGCATACATAGCAGAATTTAAAAAGGCTGCAAGGATCATGTATTTGGCAGACCGCGAGGGAGTGCTGTGAAGACACTAACCCACGCTCAAGCAGCCGCCATAGCTCTAGGTTATATTGAATGGCAGCTAGCAGCGATACAGTACCCATACCCTTAAAGTCTTGAATGTCTCTTTTTGGGCGATGACAGGCTATCATCCTTGTTAACTGCTCACAAAATCTCATCCTTTCTGCGCGCAATTTTCAATCCATCCAGGAACATCAAGCCTACACCTATACAGATTGCCGAATCAGCGATGTTGAAGGCGGGCCAGTGCCAGTTTTGATAATAGACATCCAGAAAGTCGATGACATAGCCGTAGCTGATGCGGTCTACCAGATTGCCTATGGCTCCGCCCAGCACCAGAGACAAAGCGATTGCCATCAGTTTTTCATGGCTATGCAGCCGGCTGAGCCAAATGCCGATAATGGTGCTCATGATGATTGCCAAGCCGCTGAACAGCCAGCGTTGCCAGCCGCCGGCGGAGCTTAGCAGACTAAAGGCGGCGCCGGTGTTATGCACATAAGTCAGGTTAAATAACGGTAACAGCGGTATGGACTGGAACAATTGCATGTTGCTGTCTATGGCCAGTTTACTGGCTTGATCCAGAATCAGGGTAAGTGCAGAAATCCATAACCACTTAAGCATATAGACGTTTCTCCCCTTCTCCTTCAACGTTTTCAACACAACGCCCACAAATTTCAGGATGATCGGGATCAATACCTATATCCGGACGTTGATGCCAGCAGCGTACGCATTTAGGAAATTCAGAAACCGTGACTTTCAGTTTTACGCCATCCAGTTCGGTTGCCACCGCATCCTCCGGGCAATTTTGCAAACTGTCGACAGTGGCGCTGGAAGTAATAAATACAAAATGCAGTTCACCAGTCAGTTTGTTTAATTCCTGCAGATAGGTTTCATCGCAATACAAATGTACCTCGGCATTTAAAGAAGAACCAATGGCGCCCTTACTGCGTAATTGTTCCAGTTCTTTGCTGACTATGGTGCGCACAGCCATGATTCTTTCCCAGGTATCGCGATTGATGACTGCATAGTCTTCCAGAGGGAATAAATTGTCATACCAGGTTTCCAAAAATACCGACTCACTTCTTTGGCCTGGGATGACTTGCCAAATTTCATCCGCCGTAAAGCTGATAATTGGGGCAAGCCAGCGCACCAGTGCTTCCATAACATGGAACATGGCAGTTTGGGCGGAGCGTCTTGCCAGGCAATCGCGTTTAGTGGTGTATTGTCTGTCTTTGATGATGTCCAGATAAAAACCGCCCAGATCAATGCTGCAAAAAGTCAGGACTTTTTGATAAATACTTTGGAATTGATAAAGACTATAAGCCGTGATAATTTCCTGTTGCAAATGCCAGGCTTTATCGACTACCCAACGGTCCAACGCCAGCAAATCACTAGCAGGAGTCAGGTGGTGAGCTGGGTCAAATCCATCTAGATTGCATAGCAGAAATCTGGCGGTATTGCGTAAGCGCCGGTAAGCATCGGCAGTGCGTTTGAGAATTTCATCAGAAACCGACATTTCGCTTCGGTAATCGGCTCCAGCCACCCACAAGCGCAGAACGTCGGCGCCTAATGATTTCATCACGGTTTGTGGTAACACTACGTTGCCTTTTGACTTGGACATTTTTTTGCCCTCGGCGTCAACAGTAAATCCATGCGTCAAAACTTGCCGGTAAGGCGCCACATCATTTTTAGCTACTGAAGCCAGTAAGGAAGATTGGAACCAGCCGCGGTGTTGGTCGGAGCCTTCCAGGTATAGATCGGCCGGAAATTGCAATTCCTGGCGTCTGTCCAGCACAGCGGCATGAGTGACGCCTGAATCGAACCACACATCCAGGGTGTCGGTCATTTTTTCATAGTGTTCCGCCTCAGCGCCCAGCAGTTCCGAGGCTTCCAATTCAAACCAGGCGTCTATACCCTGCTTTTCAATACGCAGAGCAACTTGTTCTATTAAATCAGCAGTATCCGGGTGTAATTCGCCGCTGTCCTTGTGAACAAAAAAGGCAATGGGCACGCCCCAGGTGCGTTGCCGGGAAATACACCAGTCAGGACGGTTGGCGATCATGCCTTCGATTCTGGCTTGTCCCCAGTCCGGAATCCATTCAACTTTTTTAACTTCATGCAAAGCTATTTCCCGTAGCCGGTTTTTTTCCATGGCAATAAACCATTGCGGCGTAGCCCGGAAAATGATTGGGGTTTTATGTCTCCAGCAATGCGGGTAGCTATGTAATAGCGCATGGTGATGCAATAACTTTCCGCGCTCACGCAATACTTCCAGGACTTTGTCATTGGCTGTAAAAACATGCAAACCGGCAAACAATTCGGTATTTGGTAAAAAAACCCCGTTATTTCCGACCGGATTATCAACCGGCAATCCATATTTCATACCGGCTATATAGTCTTCCTGACCATGTCCGGGAGCTGTGTGAACAGCGCCTGTGCCGGCGTCGGTCGTGACATGGTCGCCTAGAATGATAGGCACTTGCCGGTCATAGAAAGGATGCTGCAAAAGCTGATGCTCCAGAGCGCTGCCTTTGCAATAACCGATGACATGGTGTTCACCAATGTCATAGCGCACAACGACATCTTTTAAGAGTTGCTCCGCAACCACCAGTCTTTCGCTTTGACCGTTAATCTGACATTGTATGACTGAGTATTCCAGGTCGGCATTTAAGGCCACGGCCTGATTTGCTGGTAATGTCCAAGGTGTGGTGGTCCAGATTGCCACGGAAAGGGGGCCGGAGCCTTCGTGCTCAGCGACAAAATGAGTGCAGGCCATGAAAGCGTGCTCATCCACCACTTGAAAGCGTACGTCTATGGCCGGAGAATGTTTATCTTCGTATTCAACTTCAGCTTCAGCCAGTGCTGAACCACAATCCGTACACCAATGTACAGGTTTGGCGCCTTTGCTAAGATGGCCTTTGGCAGCGATTTTGCCCAAAGTGCGGACTATGTCCGCCTCAAACTCAAAGTCCATAGTCAAATAGGGATTTTCCCAATCGCCTAATACGCCTAGACGAATGAATTCCTCTTTTTGAATATTAACCTGTTTTCCGGCGTAGGTTCTACATTCTTTTCTAAATTCCGCAGGACTGACTTTAACACCGGCTTTGCCGACGTTTTTTTCCACCATCAACTCTATCGGCAGACCATGACAATCCCATCCCGGCACATAAGGCGCATCGAAGCCGCTAAGGGTTTTGGATTTGATGATGATATCCTTTAAAACTTTATTGACGGCGTGGCCAATATGGATGGCGCCGTTGGCGTAAGGCGGTCCGTCATGTAGTATAAACTTTGGTCTGCCGTTACAAATTTCCCTGATTTTTTGATAAAGCCGGGTTTCATTCCATTTTTTTAATATCTCGGGTTCCCGTTGCGCCAGATTGGCTTTCATGGCAAATTCGGAATTTGGGAGATTTAATGTCGGTTTGTAATCTATGGTCATGATGTTTTGCGTACTGCATTCAAGCCTGAGTTAAGGTGCTGACGACAAATGAGTAAACAACCGGAAAATTTGAGGTTGCGCCGATGAGTCGTGTGCTTTTGTAAGGACTAATTCGGGATTTTAACACCAACTTTATGAAAGCCATAAACCAAAAGTGCTTTTAATGCGGGTTATTTCACCAGTTTACTAAAAATCGACATGCCAATTTCAACAGCAATCAGCCATATAATGATCCATTCCAGTACCGAAGAATGTAAATGTTTTTGTTCGTCGGCTAACATCTCCAACAGTTCATGTATGGTTTCCAGTTTTTTGGAAAGTACATCGGTGCGTTGTCTGATTTCCAGATAATTCGCAGCTAGCGAATAAATTCCCTGGTATTCCGGATGTTCCCAGAAAAACTCCGGAGTATCCAGCAAATCATAGTTAAGAATAATATCGCTTTTGGTTAGAAACAGTTGTCCACGAATTTTTGCCATGGCTTTTCTGGTTAGTTTTATTTTGCCATCCCGCGCCAATGATTCCGGTAAATGGCTGGTAGCGTGTATGGTGTCAATGGCGTTACCTTCAAAAGCCGCCAGTTTAATTGATTGGGCCATTGCATGTGACATGGCCAGTAATACTTTAAAATCACCGGATTGTAGCTCAATGTGGTCATGTTGGAATCTATCGTGATCACAATTGATTGCATAACTAAAGTTATCTTCTTGAGGGTTTTTATCGGGTCTGATTGCGTATTCAAGCAGCAAATCTTGTAATGCCCTGCGGTCATCAAACAGGATGTTCCAGTGCACAACCACACCGTATGAAAAAATGATAGAGCAGCCATCTTTATAATCTATGATGAGTGCATTTCTAAAAACCAGCGCGGGCCTACTGTCCAGCAGTTTTTCTCTCAATTCAAGGAATCGGAAAGAATGTGCCAGACATACGCTCAGGCAGTGTTTACTGTCTCGGTTTTGGGGCATATTAAGCTTCTCTAAATTATAGGAAGTATCACTTTGTAACATCAGGTTCAGTAAATTGGTTAGAATAGTGGTTTCTTGCCAACAAATAAAGCCAATTGCCAGTGCCATGCAAACTAACTATAGTACCGATGACTTAAGAATTTGCGAAATCAAGGAAGTTGTTCCTCCTGATCAGATTCATGATGAAATACCCATGACTGATGACGCCGCCAGAATCATTTTACAGGCCAGATCTGAAATTCACGATATTTTGATTGGAAACGATGATCGTTTGCTGGTGATAATCGGTCCATGCTCTATTCATGATACCAAAGCTGCACTTGAATATGCACAACGATTAAAAGGCATTAAAGAGCAATTACAAAAAGATTTGGTCATTGTCATGCGGGTGTATTTCGAAAAACCGCGTACTACCGTAGGCTGGAAAGGATTGATTAACGATCCTGAACTAAATTCCAGTTTTAATATCAATAAAGGTTTACGTGTCGCCAGACAATTATTATTGGATATTAATAACCTGGGGGTGCCGGCAGCAACCGAATATTTGGACTTGATTACTCCTCAGTATGTTTCGGACTTGATTTCCTGGGGAGCAATTGGAGCCAGAACCACGGAAAGTCAGGTTCATCGTGAACTGGCTTCAGGTTTGTCATGCCCGGTTGGCTTTAAAAATGCTACAGATGGCGGAATCAAAATTGCCATAGATGCGCTTAATGCCGCCAGAAGCGCTCACCATTTCCTGTCCGTTACCAAAGCTGGCCACACGGCTATTTTTTCTTCAAAGGGTAATGAGGACGTCCATATTATTCTTAGGGGCGGTAATGAGAAGCCCAATTATGATGCTGTTTGTGTAGAGAAAGTGGCGGAAGGTTTGGAAGCTGGAGGTTTGAAAGCCAATATCATGATAGATTTTAGTCATGCCAATTGTCTGAAACAATATCAGCGCCAATTGATAGCGGCTGAAGATGTCGGTGAACAAATTTCCGGGGGAGATATCAGAATTATCGGAGCAATGGCCGAAAGTCATTTGAAAGCCGGGCGTCAGGATGTTGAAGATGGCAAAGAGCTGGTTTACGGACAAAGTATCACCGATGCCTGCCTGGGCTGGGAAGACAGTGTAAAATTATTAAATAGTCTGGCTCTTGCCGTGCAGTGTCGGCGCGATGTTATAAATAGTAGGTCTAAAGCATGAAAATTCAGGTCAATGGCGTAGAACGTGATTATGGAGAAAATAGTACGGTGGCTGATGTTGTTGCCGATTTGGGTTTGTTAGGTAAGCGTATTGCCGTGGAATTGAATAAGGAAATACTGCCCTATACGCAATACAATAGTGTTGCTATACAGGAGTCTGACCGTCTGGAAATCGTTCAGGCCATTGGCGGCGGTCAGGATGATTTTTTTACCTTGGCAGGTAAAAATTATTCCTCGCGTTTGCTGGTGGGTACTGGAAAATTTAAAGATTTGGAAGAGACCCGGCTGGCAATTGAAGCCAGTGGCGCTGAAATTGTGACTGTAGCCATACGCCGAACCAATATTGGCCAGAATCCTAATGAGGCCAATTTACTGGATGTGATACCGCCAAATAAATATACCATACTGCCTAACACTGCCGGTTGTTATACAACGGAAGATGCGGTAAGAACTTGTCGTCTTGCTCGTGAATTGTTAGGCGGGCACAATCTGGTGAAGCTGGAAGTTTTGGCGGACCAACTGACGCTTTTTCCTAATGTCGCAGAAACTTTTATTGCTGCAGAGATCCTCGTGAAAGATGGTTTTGACGTCATGGTTTATACCAATGATGATCCGATTGCGGCAAAACGTCTTGAGGAAATAGGCTGTATTGCGGTTATGCCATTGGCTGCGCCAATCGGATCAGGTTTGGGCATACGTAATCCATATAATATTTTGACTATCGTTGAAAACGCAAAAGTACCGATCTTGGTTGATGCCGGCGTCGGGACAGCTTCAGATGCCGCAATTGCAATGGAGCTAGGTTGTGATGGCGTGTTGATGAACACAGCGATATCCGCCGCTAAAAATCCGGTCATGATGGCTGGGGCCATGAAAAAGGCCATTGAAGCCGGCCGTGAGGCATTTCTTGCCGGTAGAATGCCACGCAAACGTTTTGCATCGGCTTCTTCACCAATTGATGGCTTATTTTTGTAAAGCAAAGTCGTTTCTATGGCTTTGCTAACTTAGTTTGCCGGCATATAAAATGTTAAGCTTCCATGAATACCTCTTATAAAATAGAGCCCGCTAAAATTCGCAGTTTTATTCGCCGCCAAGGCCGGGCTACAGCAGGACAAAAGCAGGCTTTGCAATTTCATTGGGATAAGTTTTGCCTGTCGTCTGAACTTGATTTTGATTTAGTGCGGGCTTTTGATCGTCAAGCTCCGCTTATTGTGGAAATTGGTTTTGGAAATGGCAGTAGTCTGGCGGATATGGCTGAATCCAATCCTGATAGGAATTATTTGGGGATAGAAGTACATAGACCCGGCGTGGGCCATTTGCTGATGCTCTTAGCGCAACGCAATATTAATAATGTCAGAATTTTTCACCATGATGCAATAGAAATTCTGGAACAAAAAATTCCTGATAATAGTCTAGCGGCAATTCATCTATTCTTCCCCGATCCCTGGCAGAAACGCCGTCACCATAAAAGGCGAATTGTGCGCCCAGGTTTTGTTGAATTATTAAATAAGAAATTGATGACCGGCGGTTATTTTCATGCCGCAACAGATTGGGAAAATTATGCCATGGAAATGTTGAAAACCTTGTCGGGTGGACAAGGTTTAAGCAATACTAGTCCCTCAAATGACTTTTGCCAGCGCCCTGATTACCGGCCTATGACCAAGTTTGAAAAACGCGGGATTGGCTTAGGGCATGGTGTTTGGGATTTGATTTTTCAAAAAAATTGATCGGCAAATCAGCTTGAATCAAATACGCCAACTGATCTCCCAAACAGCTATTTACGGCTTAACCAGCATAGTCGGCCGTTTTCTCAACTATTTGCTGGTTCCGCTTTACACCTATACTTTTACCGCAGGAGAATACGGAGTAGTCTCGGAATTTTATGCGTATTCCGGTTTTTTTGCGGTGTTGCTGATTTTTGGTCTTGAGACGGGTTATTTTCGGTTTCGGCAGAAACAGGGATTGCAGGCCGATGCCGTTTATGAAAGCGCTTTAGGTTTTTTAGTGATCATTAATCTGGCATTTTTGGCGGTTATGCTAATTTGCTTAAATCAGTTTGCCGTCTGGCTGCAATATCCAAATCATCCTGAATATCTGTTTTGGTTTGCCTGCATTTTGGTGCTGGATGCCATAACGGCATTGCCTTTTGCCAAATTACGCGCCGAAAATCGAGCCTGGCGGTTTGCCGGAATCAAATTTGCCGAAATTGTGGCAACCATTATTCTGAACGTATTTTTGTTGCTAATTTGCCCAAAGCTTTTAGCGCTATGGCCGGAATCAAAGTGGCTGAGCTATTATGACGGGAACATGGGTGTCGGCTATATTTTTTTAGCGAATCTGGTTGCCAGCTTTTTAAAATTAATATTGTTATTGCCGGAGTTTCGTAGAGTCCGCTTTTATCTTGATCCGCGGATATTAAAGCCAATGCTGGGTTATTCGCTGCCAATGGTCATAATAGGATTTGCCGGTATGATTAATGAGATGTTAAGCAGGGCTATTCTAAAAATACTTTTGCCTTACGATTTACAGACTAATTTAAAAATGCTTGGTATTTTTGGGGCTTGCTATAAGCTGTCGGTATTAATGAATTTGTTTGTACAGGCTTTCCGTTATGCCAGCGAACCATTCTTTTTCGCCAACGCCAATCGTGGTGACGCCAAACAGACTTACGCTTTAGTCATGCAGTATTTTGTGATGGCCGGAGTTTTCATTTTTCTGCTGGTCACACTGTATATCGATTTTTTCCAATATTTTGTTGGCAAAGAGTTTAGGGAGGGACTGGCGGTTGCGCCAATTTTGTTAATGGCCAATCTTTTTTTAGGGATATATTTTAACTTATCTATCTGGTATAAGCTCAGCGACAGAACCGGTTTGGGAGCGTGGGTTTCCTTGGCGGGGGCGGCCTTAACCATAGCATTGAATATATTATGGATACCAACCTGGGGTTATATAGGCTCGGCTTGGGCTACATTTAGCTGCTACTTTTTTATGGTTTGCTTATCCTGGTTATTAGGGAGATTCTATTATCCTGCCCCATATCCTTTAGCTAAGATATTTCTGTATATCAGTCTGGGTTTGGCGCTGTACTTTGCTGACCGTTATCTTTTAGATGTTCAAGGCTGGAATGTTTGGCTGAGCGGTACGCTTGGTTTATTTCTCTATCTCTTGATCGTACTTTCAACTGACTTGAGGTTTATGTTAAAGCGATCTTGAGACTCATATATCAATTGCCGATTGGCGGCTTTATTGCAAATTTCAGTTCTCATTTGATTATCGGCATTAGACCACTGACAAATTTCTTCCAGAGTTCTAAAGCATCCCAGGCAAATATTGTCATCAT
>CAVUMJ010000085.1:0-13969 GCA_963741375.1 uncultured Pseudomonadota bacterium | reverse complement strand
ACTGGTGATATGCCGCAATCTTCTTGACCAGTCCGGCGTCATCTTCAAAGACGATGAAGTGGCGCAGGTAATCCAGCAGATGCTCTTTCTTGAAGACGCCGCAGCAATACGTGGAAATATTCTCAACTCGTTCAGTTAGGTATTGCTCCGTTTTGCTGATGGCGTGGCGAAAGCCATCGGGAAAACCAGTAGTCAGGTTCAGGAATTAATAGGCGCAGAACATGATTCTGAAATTATTTTTACTTCCTGTGGCACTGAGTCCGACTCTACGGCTATATTGTCGGCAATAAAAGCTCAGCCTAATCGCAAGGAAATCATTACTACCACAGTTGAACATCCGGCAATATTGAATCTGGTTGATAACTTGGAAAAAGAAGGTTACACCATACATCGTTTGCCGGTTGACAAGTGCGGCAGACTAAATCTGGAAGCTTATAAAAACATGTTGTCCGATCAGGTTGCCATTGTCTCAGTGATGTGGGCAAACAACGAAACCGGCACGATTTTCCCGGTGGTGGAAATGGCGGAATTAGCCAGCAATGCCGGAGTGATGTTCCATACCGATGCTGTGCAGGCTGTTGGTAAAATTCCGATGATGCTGCAAGACACTAAAATCGACATGTTGTCCATATCCGGTCATAAACTTCATGCACCCAAAGGTATTGGCGTTTTATATCTGCGCCGCGGCACCCGATTCCGTCCTCTGCTTCGCGGAGGACATCAGGAAAGAGGACGCAGGGCTGGCACCGAGAATACCGCTTCCATCGTCGGCCTTGGTAAGGCCTGTGAATTAGCGATTGAACATATGGAATACGAAAACACCAAAGTTAAAGCCATGCGCGACCGCTTGGAACAGGGCATCATAGAATCGATTCCTCACTGTTTTATTACCGGTGATCTGAACAATCGCCTGCCTAATACTACAGATATCGCCTTCGAATATATCGAGGGGGAAGCCATTTTGATGCTGCTGAACAAAGCAGGAATTGCGGCCTCCAGCGGTTCAGCCTGTACTTCCGGCTCTCTTGAACCATCTCACGTCATGCGAGCCATGCAAATTCCTTATACGGCAGCTCATGGCACTATAAGGTTTTCATTCTCTCGGTTTAATACTATGAGTGATGTTGATGAAGTATTGAAGGTCATGCCTGACATTGCCGCCAATCTACGCAAGCTTTCGCCGTATTGGGACGGTAACGGGCCTGTCGCCAATCCTGAAGAAGCTTTTCAACCAACTTACGCCTGAAAAAACACTACCGGGCATCGAATCAATCACATTGCCCGGTAGTGTAGTTCTCAAAGATAGAAAGTGGATGATTAATCATCCCCTCATTTAACATTTAATAACGGTAATGCTCCGACTTGAACGGACCGTCAACGTCGACATTGATGTAAGCGGCTTGTTCTGGAGTTAAGCGTGTCAGTTTTACACCTAATTGCGCCAGATGTGACTGAGCAACTTTTTCATCTAATTTTTTCGGCAGGATATAAACCTTATTTTCATAACTGGCCGAATTATTCCATAACTCGATTTGGGCAAGAACTTGATTACAAAACGAGTTGGACATAACAAAGCTTGGGTGCCCAGTACCACAGCCTAGATTAACCAAACGGCCTTCAGCTAATACAATGATACGTTTACCGTCGGGGAAAATAACATGATCGACCTGCGGCTTAATATTTTCCCAAGTGTAATGGCGTAAAGCGGCAATTTCAATTTCTGCGTCAAAGTGTCCGATGTTGCAGACAATTGCCTGATCACGCATTACTTTCATATGATCATGCGTAATGATTCCAAAATTTCCGGTTGCCGTGACAAAAATATTGGCTATGGGTGCAGCGTCTTCCATAGTGACCACCCGGTAACCTTCCATTGCTGCCTGCAAAGCACAGATCGGATCAATTTCGGTTATCCATACGGTTGCGCCCAAACCTCTTAACGACTGTGCGCAGCCTTTACCGACATCGCCATAGCCGCAGACCACAGCTATTTTACCTGCAACCATTACGTCAGTGGCGCGTTTGATGCCATCGACTAAAGATTCCCGGCAACCATACAGATTATCAAATTTGGATTTTGTTACAGAATCGTTGACATTGAACGCAGGCACTTTCAATGAGCCTTTTTTCACCATATCATACAGACGTAACACTCCAGTTGTGGTCTCTTCCGACAAACCTTTTACATCCGCCATTAATTCCGGAAATTTCTGGTGCATCATTAAAGTCAAATCTCCGCCGTCATCCAGAATCATATTCGGACGCCAACCGTTTGCGCCAATGATGGTTTGTTCTATACACCATTCCGCTTCTTCCTCAGTTTCACCCTTCCAGGCAAAAACCGGAATTCCCGCCGCAGCAATAGCGGCGGCTGCATGATCCTGGGTAGAAAAAATATTGCAGGATGACCAGCGTATTTCTGCGCCCAGCGCAGTGAGGGTTTCAATTAATACAGCGGTTTGAATTGTCATATGCAAACAACCGGCAATTCGCGCACCTGCCAGAGGTTGATCAGCGCCAAACTCTGCACGCAAAGCCATCAGGCCAGGCATTTCTGTTTCAGCAATATTGATTTCTTTACGGCCCCACTCCGCTAACGCAAGGTCGGCTATTTTGTAATCGGCTTGACTCATAACAATCTCTCTCCTGAATTAAATGCCTGCCGCATCTTTCAATGCTTCAACCTTATCGGTTTTTTCCCAACTAAAGCTGACTTCTTTCCGGCCAAAATGTCCGTAGGATGCTGTTGGACGATATATAGGTTTCAATAGATCCAGCTGGGCTATCAAGCCTTTTGGTCTTAGATCGAAATGCTCACGTACAATTTGTACTAAACGCTCTTCGTCTACTTTTCCGGTTCCAAAGGTTTCTATACTGATTGACGTTGGTTCAGCCACGCCAATTGCGTAGGAAACCTGAATTTCACAGCGATCGGCCAATCCGGCTGCAACAATATTTTTTGCAACATAGCGGCCCATATAGGCTGCAGATCTGTCAACTTTGGAAGGGTCTTTACCGGAAAAAGCTCCGCCACCGTGGCGAGCCATACCGCCGTATGTATCCACAATGATTTTTCGGCCTGTTAAACCGCAATCGCCTACCGGACCACCAATAATAAACTGGCCGGTCGGATTGATGAAAAACTTGGTATCTTTATGCAGCAATTCCTTAGGCAAAGTTGGCAGAATAATCTCGTCCATTACTGCCTCATGCAATTCCTTGCCGCCAATTTCAGGAGAATGTTGAGTAGATAATACTACTGCTTCAATCGAAACCGGTTTATTGTTTTCATATCGGAATGTGATCTGACTTTTGGCATCAGGACGCAGCCAAGTTAAAGTTTTATTTTTACGAACCTGGGCCTGTCTTTCTACCAGACGATGAGCATAAGTAATAGGCGCCGGCATTAAAACATCGGTTTCATTAGAGGCGTAACCAAACATCAAGCCTTGATCACCCGCACCCTGTTCGTGATTTTCCGACTCATCCACACCCAGTGCAATATCAGCCGACTGTTTGCCAATAGCATTTAATACAGCGCAGGAATTGCCGTCAAAACCGATGTCACCATGATCGTAACCGATTTCACATACCACTTTTCTGACTAATTCTTCTGCATCTATCCAGGCGCTTGTGGTAATTTCACCTGCCAAAACAACCATGCCGGTTTTGACCAAAGTCTCACAGGCTACTCTCGCTCTGGGATCTTGTGCTAGCAACGCATCTACAACAGCATCAGAAATTTGATCTGCCACTTTATCAGGATGTCCCTCGGAAACGGATTCTGATGTAAAAAGGTAGTTTTTTGTCACGGGCTATCCTCTCACCAAATATTAAAAAAATCTCAGATATCAAAAAAAAGACCTCATTTAAAGGCCATATAAAGTGGTGGGCCCTGTAGGACTTGAACCTACGACCTGCCGATTATGAGTCGGAAGCTCTAACCAACTGAGCTAAGGGCCCGGATTTCCATTTGCTGAATGCCTATGGTTTACTCACCATCAAGAAAACATCTTAACTGCTCTGATCTGGATGGATGTCTTAATTTTCTTAATGCTTTTGCTTCAATTTGGCGTATTCTCTCGCGAGTCACATCAAATTGTTTACCAACTTCTTCAAGAGTATGATCGGTATTCATGTTAATACCAAAACGCATGCGAAGCACTTTGGCTTCTCTGGCTGTCAATCCAGCCAATACATTTTGCGTTGACTCACGTAGGCCGGCTATTGTAGCAGACTCCACAGGAGATAGCATCTTTGAATCTTCAATAAAATCGCCCAGATGCGAATCTTCATCATCACCTATCGGGGTTTCCATGGAAATAGGTTCCTTGGCAATTTTAAGAACCTTGCGAATTTTATCTTCCGGCATTTCCATGCGCTCCGCCAGCTCTTCCGGAGTAGCTTCGCGGCCTAATTCCTGCAAAATCTGCCTGGAAACACGATTAAGCTTGTTAATGGTTTCTATCATATGCACCGGAATTCGTATCGTTCTGGCCTGATCTGCAATTGAACGAGTTATCGCCTGACGTATCCACCAGGTTGCATAAGTTGAAAACTTATAACCACGACGATATTCAAACTTATCAACCGCTTTCATCAAACCAATGTTACCTTCCTGTATTAAATCCAGAAACTGCAAACCACGATTAGTATATTTTTTAGCAATGGAAATCACCAAGCGCAAGTTAGCCTCTATCATTTCCTTTTTAGCGCGGCGCGCTTTGGCTTCACCTAAAGAAATATTACGGCAAATGTTTTTCAACACGGAAATACTTAAACCATGCTTAACCTCTATAGCCGCCAGATTTTGTTGCGCCAACTTAACCTGCTCCTGATTCGCCAATAATTGATCGGCATATTGAGGATGAGTCTCAATATACGCAGTCAACCAGCCGGTATTGGATTCGTTTTCAGTGAAAGAACCTACAAATTCCTTGCGAGGAATTTTAGCTTTTTTAACTACGACGTCTAACACCAATCTTTCCTGTTCACGTATGCTTAACAATAAATCATCAGAAATAGTGACCATTTTTTTCAGGTAGTGCGGGGTCCACTTGAATTCCGAAAAGACTTCCGACAAAGCATCAAAAGTTTTCTCAGTTTTCTCGTGTCCATATCCGTGCTTTTTGATCGACGAAAGCGCTGTTTTTAAAGCTTTTCTGACCAGATCAACTTTCTGTCTAACTTCTTCATAGTCAATAATTCTGGCCTCTTCTTCCTCCGCCTCTTCCGTTGGGGCTTCATCCAATTCTTCGTTGACATCAATGTCCACTTCAGTCAAATCCACAAAACCCAGAACCAGATCGTTCAACCGAATGCCTGACTCTTCTTGCTGCATGGAATCAAAAGATTCCAGAAATGATTCAACAATAAAACCGGAACGCGCTATGGCATTGACAACCTGACGCTGCCCTTCCTCGATCCGTTTAGCTATTTTTAACTCTTCATCACGGGTCAAAAGCTCAACCGAGCCCATTTCACGCATATAAAGCCGCACAGGATCAGTCGTTCGACCGAACTCACTATCTACAGACGCTAACGCTGCCACCTCTGCGACTTCTTCATCATCGTCAGCTGTCACTACAGCATCAGAGGATATCAAGGAGTCATCATCATCGGGAGCTACTTCATAAACTTGGATTCCCATATCATTGATCATGCCAATGATATCGTCAATTTGTTCCGGGTCAATAATATCGCTGGGCAGGTGGTCATTGACTTCCGCATAGGTCAAATAACCTTGAGATTTGCCTTTCGCGATCAGTTGTTTTAGTTGGGATTGCTGTTGCTCTTGATTCATTCTTTACTCACAATACGTTCAGCACCATGATCGGCAGAACAGAGTATTATATCTAATATGCTGCAAACTGCCATCATTGATTATAATTTTCCACCAGTTTTAAATTCCATAATTTCTTCCACACTAAGAGGTTCCCCTCTGCTTACCTTGTCTATCAACGCCTTCATCCGGTTTTCCATAGACTGCTTTGCCAATTGATTTAACGCATCACAAAATACATTTTCTTCGGAACCATCGACAATATTCAAAGCCCTACCAAACAACGCATTGACAACCTTTTCATGCGGAGAATCACGATAAGACTCTAACAATACTGCACTATTTTCCGGCTTGATTGTCTTAATCACCTGTAAAACATCCTCTAACAAATCCATACCGGCGAAATCCATTTCTGCAAAATTCAAGCCTTGCAACTCTACCTGACCGGCCAGATGCGGATATTGCAACAATAGTGACAACACTGTTCGCATCAAGTTCGACCCGGTTGTGCGTTCCAATGGCTTAACATTCGAAGATCGCTTGCTATGAAGTTTAGTTGCATTTCCAGCAAAATTTTGCAAGTTAATACCGGATTTTGTTTGCAACTTCTCAAACATCATCTCTCTAAAAAAGCCTGCCGGAATTTTCTCTAGATATGGCTTGGCTTTGGACAGCAATTGAGAGCGGCCTTCAACGGCACTCAAATTCAATTGACCGCCAACATGCTGAAAAAAATAGTCCGACAGCAATATGGCTTGCTCCATCCGCTCTCTAAAACCCGATAAACCTTCATCGCGAATCAGGCTATCCGGATCATGCCCATGCGGCAAAAGCATAATTTTAATCTGCCTGCCGTCACGCAGGCACGGTAAAGCAGCCTCAGTGGCTTTCCATGCTGCCTGTAAACCGGCGTTATCGCCATCAAAACAAAATACCAATTCCGAAGTAAAACGAAACAATAGGTCGATATGGGCCTTGGATGTAGCCGTTCCCAAAGCCGCCACAGCATTACTCATTCCAAATTGAGCCAAGGATATGACATCCATATAGCCTTCTGCTATCAGTATTTGCGCGGGTTTGGAAGTTTTTTCCAGCAATTCATATAGACCATATAATTCCCTGCTTTTGGAAAAAACCGATGTTTCCGGCGAATTCAGGTATTTAGGCAGGGAATCATCCAACACCCTGCCTCCGAATCCAATTACCCTTTTGCGCTTATCACGAATAGGAAACATCAACCGACCCCGAAAACGATCATAGGCTTTGCCATCAGACTTTTCAACCAACATACCAGCCGCCGCCAACTCCATTCGATCAAAGCGGGCCGCCAGCAAGGCATCCCAGTTGTTCGGCGCATAACCCAAAGCAAAAGTTTTGGCTATTTCCGCACTGACGCCTCGGGAACTAAGGTACTGCCAAGCCCGCCTGCCTTCCTGACTGCGAAGCTGTTCAACATAAAAAGCAGACACCTCTTCAAGCACAGCGCACAATCTGGAAACATCTTGCTTAAGACTGTAATCGGCCTTATCTATAGATTCCCTAATAACTTCAACACCAACAAAAGCTGCCAAATCCTCCACAGCCTCTACAAAATCCAGATGACTGAAAGCCATTAGAAAACTAATGGCGTTTCCACTCACTCCGCAACCAAAACAATGATAGATCTGCCGGTTACGATTAACTGAAAAACTTGGCGTTTTTTCGGCGTGAAAAGGGCAACGCGCAACAAAGTTACTGCCTGATTTTTTAAGCGGGACATGCGAATCGATCAGATCGACAATATCAACCCTTACCAATAGGTCATCTATAAACTGCCGCGGGATTCTGCCGGACATATTACCGACAAGAGATTTAAGTTGCCAAACCAGCCTTGATTCTTGCGCTGACAGCTGACATATCAGCACGGCCCTGCATTTGAGGCTTGAGTATATTCATGACAAGCCCCATTTCTTTGATTGAAGTAGCGCCCGTTTCAGCAATTGCCTTGGCGACCATTTCATCAATCTCTACGTCATTCAATGGTTGCGGCAAATAATTCTGAATAACAACAATCTCGCCTTCCTCAATCTCAGCCAGGTCTATGCGATTGGCGTCACGATATTGCTTAATTGACTCGCGCCGCTGCTTTAGCATTTTATCAAGAACTAAGATCGCTCTGTCATCATCCAGCTCAATACGCTCATCAACTTCAACCTGTTTGATTGCAGCCAAAATCAAGCGAATAACGCCCAGCCTGGTTTTATCGCCAGCTTTCATGCTGGCTTTCATATCGTCTTTAATGCGCGATATTAGCAAACTCATGGTCATCCTATCTTAAACTTGCGGACGGCCACGACGCAGATTTTTTAAAGCATAGCGCTCGCGAGCCAATTTTTTCAAATGACGCTTAACGGCGGCGGCGCCTTTACGCTTACGTTCAGTGGTTGGTTTTTCATAAAACTCACGGCGACGCACTTCCGCCAGTACACCGGCTTTTTCACAAGCGCGCTTGAAGCGACGAATCGCCACATCAAAATGTTCGTTTTCTTTTACTTTAATTGATGGCATTATCAATAATCCGATTTGTGTTAGTATGTGTTAGCTTGTTATAGAGACAACAGAAAAATCTGTTGAAACGTTAAATTATACCCGCAAATTAATTTTTTCAAAAACTTAATGTACGTTTTAGGCATCGAAACTTCTTGTGACGAGACCGCGGTCGCTATTTATCATGATAAATCAGGTCTAATCAGCCATAATCTATATAGTCAGATCACTACCCACTGCGAATATGGAGGTGTCGTACCCGAACTGGCTTCCCGCGATCATATTCGTAAACTCACCCCGCTAATCAGGCAAACTCTCAAAGACGGCAAATTGCCGGCATCTGAAATAGACGGCATAGCTTATACTGCCGGCCCAGGTTTAATGGGCGCATTATTGGTTGGAGCCGCCACAGCCAGAAGCTTGGCCTGGTGCTGGCGAAAACCTGCCGTAGCTATACACCATATGGAAGGGCATTTACTTGCGCCTATGCTGGAAGCCGAACCACCCGATTTTCCCTTTGTAGCCTTATTAATTTCCGGAGGCCACACTTTACTAATTGAAGTTACAGCCATAGGCAAATACAAACTACTGGGAGAATCGCTGGACGACGCAGCAGGAGAAGCCTTTGATAAAACCGCCAAAATGCTGGGCCTGCCATACCCAGGCGGCCCAAGATTAGCAGAACTTGCCGAACAAGGCCGAGATCGTTTTATTTTTCCCAGGCCCATGACCGATAGACCAGGGTTGGACTTTAGTTTTAGCGGCCTAAAAACTTTTACTTTAAATACTATCAATCAGCACGTCGAATCACTACAGGACAAAGCTGATGTAGCTTTTGCCTTTCAGTTGGCAATGGCTGAAACTCTTAGCTTGAAATGTAAAAGAGCGCTACAGGAAACCGGTTTAAAAACATTGGTAATTGCTGGAGGCGTCAGCGCCAATAAGACTATCCGTGCAAACCTCATAGAAATGACCGCCGGCATTAAGGCAAAGGCATATTTCCCACGACCGGAGTTTTGTACCGACAACGCCGCAATGATAGCCTACGCCGGCTGCCAACGCTTACTAGCCGGCCAGAGCGAAAGCCTGGAAATTTATGCCCGCCCGCGCTGGCCGATGAATGAACTACAGGAATTAAAAAGCCAGTAACCTGATGATGCCAAAACAGTTTTAGCGGCTATGTAAATCAGAGGACATTCCAATTCACTCAGCTTTCCTGTCCAGCCAAAAGCCGCTGAATATTACTCTTGTGCCGCCACAACAAAATTAGCGAAATCAGTATAAATGTCAGCAACAAATTTAAATCTCCCACAACAAACCATACATACAATGGGGTAAGCATGGCGGATATTAATGCCGCCAGCGATGAAATTTTGCCAATTTTGTAAACCATGAACCAAGTTCCGGAAACTAAAACTCCCAAGATCCAGGCTATACCCAAAGTAAGCCCAAGAGAAGTTGCCACACCTTTGCCACCCTTGAATTCAAAGAAAATCGGATACAAATGCCCCAAAAATGCGGCTAACACCACACTTGAAAGTACCGCGCTATCTACATGCAAAGCCTTGGCCAACATAACAGGCAACAAGCCTTTCATTGCATCACCAAATAAGGTAATGGCAGCCGCTTTTTTTCCACCAATACGCATGACATTGGTCGCACCTGGATTTCCCGAGCCATTAACTCTTGGATCAGCCAAACCCATTAACTTACAAACAATAATTGCGCTTGATACAGAACCGGTTAGATAAGCAAACGGTACTAGCAACCAATCAATCATTCAATCACCCTAGTTTCAATACTTGAACAAGCGAGCTATTTACTCGATACTGATAAATAACTGTATATAATAACCGGAAAACATCAATGGACATCATCTTTTTGGGCGGACTGGAGGTCGATGCCGTCATCGGCATTTATGATTGGGAACGCACTATTAAACAAAAATTAATATTTGACATAGAAATGGGATTTGACATTCGCAAAGCCGCTGAAACTGACGACATTGCCTATGCCTTGGATTACAAAACTGTTTCGGATCGGCTGACGAGCTTTGTAGAAACCAGCGAATATTTTTTGGTGGAAACCCTGATTGAAGAAACTGCCAACATTTTATTAACAGAATTTGCCATTCCCTGGGTAAAAATTACTTTGAATAAAAAAGGCGCCGTCAGTCGAGCCCGGGATGTCGGCATTATCATAGAACGCGGAAACAAACAGTGACAATCGGTTATATAAGCATCGGTAGCAATATCGACAAAGAATTTCATATTCCCGCCAGCCTGAAAAGACTCCGTCAGTTATTCGGCAAGCTATTGTGTTCCAGCATCTATGAGAACGAAGCGGTTGGATTTGTTGGCGACAAATTCCACAATCTAGTCGTGCAGTTTGAATCTGATCTCAGCGCTAAAGCTGTTGCTAAATTATTGCGGCAAGTAGAGCTGGATCATGGACGTAGTCCGCAAGCAGAAAAATTTTCTTCCAGATCGCTTGATCTGGATTTAATTTTGTACGGCGACCAAGTTATAGATGATGGGCAATTGCGCCTTCCCCGTGACGAGATTTGTCTTTATGCCTTTGTATTGGAACCGCTGGCGGAAATTGCCGCCAATCAATTGCATCCAACCATGCAAATCGGCTTTGGGGAACTTTGGCAAAACTTCGATAAACAAGACTTGCAACAAAGCAAAGTAAGCCCTAACTGGCTTTCAGATGAATAAGCTTGGCCCACCATCCACTGTTCGAAGGATCGGCAATTATTCCGCATGGTTAACCAAATATTGCACCACCTTGGCAATATCTATTGGCTGGAGTTTGCCTGATTTTATCCTTTTCAGCATCTTCCATACTGTATTCAAGCCAAAATATCGCCCCTACACAACCACTCTGATACTTCATTTAATTCATCAAAAGATACAGAGTCTGTTCTATAGAGGCATTGAAAGTAAAATCACATTACCCACTTTCCATGCAGCAAGCGCGGCCACTATACGTCTGGCGGCTTAGGTAATCAACACAATGTTTTGCATGAAAAACCGGCACTACGACTGATTGGTCGAAATACTGCTAATCAATTTTTTTCTAATAAAAAAGCAAACGCCTAATGAACAGGCAACCGGCAATTGTGTCAATAGAAACTCCACTAATGTGTGCGGAGTAACCATGCCCGCCAAAGGCGCCACTATCAACATTTTCGACAACCACCAGGTTAACCAATAGCCTATCAGGCCGATAATCGACCAATTCAGCAGCGGGCCGCCGTGATTTTTGGCTGCAAAATAAAACCAGACCAAAGTTAAAATACCGCATAATTTAGCAAGTAATAACATTATTCCCCCTCTGATAATCTTCTAGATTAAGTGCTTAATGAATCAAGCTTTATGTTACCCGCGATCTTCCATACCCTCTAAGGCTAGTAATAGTTATAGTAACAGCATGAAAACCAACGAATATAATTTTATTAATTTCTCGTTTCCAGTAATCGTAAAATAAATTTTAGATTAAAGCATTATTATTTTTGATGCAGTAAAACAGAACCTGGAAATTTAAACAGAGGTTTATTAAACAGCCGGCAAATCCGGGCAACTTGCAATATAACTTAATTTAACTAACTTGCTGTTCGGCCAGGTCACCCAGAACAGGAACCTTGAAACGCTCACCTTGATAGGCTTTTACCATCAATAATAGCCACACAATTAAAGTGAGCGGTCCCAAAATGAACATATCGATCAACATGCCCAAAAGTGGAATAAAACCAAGCACAAATTTAAAAACAGCTAACGTCACAAATACAAAGATAGATTGCATGGCATGAAACCTGACAAACTTGTTATCCTTTTCCAACACCAAAAATAAAATTCCGGTGACAAAGCCAAAAACGTAAGTTAGCATAGCAGCAAGATTTGCATCTATGCCGAGACTTGATTTTTCAAAAGGTGGCAATCTGTTCATATTAGTGGCTTTAAAACCGTAAAAATTTGCAAATGCTTATTCGGCGTTTTGTAATAAAGCTAATGCCTAAAATAATTGTTCGATCATATTAACAGTTTTTAAAGAGCTGCGAAATTTGATGTTTAACCATTAAATATAAATTACCCTACCGGCAGCCATAAGCCTTTAAGGTTTTAAATATTGCTCACCTTACAGCTAACCACATTCCAAACCTAACATCTCCAACGCCAAGTTTGCCATGTTTTTTGAACCGCCCCCCTGGCCCAGCAAGATTTTTACCTGTTGCAAACCTTCCAGACAAGCCTCTCGATAGGGCTGATTATTCAACAATTGTTCTATTTCTGAGGCTAAACTTTCAGCACTAACCGCATGTTGTATCAATTCTTTGACGATTAATCTTCCGGCAATAATATTCGGAAGACCGATAAAAGGTATTTTAACCAGTTGCTTGCCTAACCAATAGGTAAATGGCGACAATCGATAGGATATCACCATAGGCACGCCCAGCAAGGCAATTTCTAACGAAGCAGTGCCGGAGGTTGTCATTACAGCATCGCAGCATTGAACCGCATCATAAACTTGCCTTTTGACCACTATGATACTGAGTGAACACTGCTGCAGATAACTACTTAATTGTTGATCACTCACCGAATCGGCCTGAGCCAACACAAATTGCATTTTGGGATAACGTTCACTGAGCTTAACTGCCGCCTGTAACATAACCGGCAACATACGCTTGATTTCGTTACCGCGGCTTCCCGGCAAAATACCCACCACCGGATAATCGGGGTCAATTTCGAACAATACAAAATCTTCCGTTACGCTACGCTGCGGACGCACTCTGTCAACAGAAGGATGACCAACATAGCGCACCGGCACATTTTTGGCATCATAATACGCTGTTTCGAAAGGAAAGATTACAGCCATCATATCAATAGCTTTACCATAGGTAACCACTCTCCCTGGCCGCCAGGCCCACACCTGTGGACTGACATAAAACAATACCTTAATACCCAGTTTTTTGGCAAAGCGGGCCAACTTAAGATTAAATTCCTTATAGTCTACGCAAACCAATAAATCCGGCTTTTCAGTAACTACCAGATTTTTCATAACTTTTAAGGCTGAGCGAATTTCGCCATAATGCTTCAAAATTTCTATTAAACCAATGACGCCTATCCCTGACGAATCAAAACGAATATCGATCCCGCTTTGGCGCATTTTGCTGCCGCCCATACCCATGCCCTTGATATTTGGCAACTTTATTTGCAGCTCTTCGAACATATGGGCGGCATGCTGGTCACCGGAAGATTCACCGGCACTAAATAACACCTTGTATTGCTGCTTGGAGTTTGACATTAACTAAGTCGTAGCGTTTATTGACTGCAAAACTTATGATTGCAAAACATTACGAACGACAGCGACAATTTCCTCTATGGATTCGTCTCTAAGAGACGAACAAATTGGCAATGAAATACAGCGGGCAGCCACTGCTTCGGTAACCGGCAAATCAACATTGACATATTCGGCTTTAAAAACATTCTGTTTATGCAAAGGCACTGGATAATAAATAGCGCTGGCAATCTGCTTTTCCTGTAAGGCTGACATGATGTCTTCACGCCTTTCACATAGCAAGGTATATTGGTGATAAACGTGCTCGCCAATGCCATCTTCATATGGCGAACTTACCGGTAAATCAGCCAAAAGTGCTGA
>CAVUMJ010000084.1:0-8290 GCA_963741375.1 uncultured Pseudomonadota bacterium | reverse complement strand
CAATCCGCTGTGCCTTCCGCGCCAAAAGAAGCCGTAGTATCCGATCCCAAATTGAATAACGCTTCCTCGGTAGAAGTTACAAATCCATCAGCAGCTAACAATGTAAATGTCAGTGGACTTCAAATTGATCAACCGCAAAATCAGGCCTGGAGATTAGTGGCCAGAGCGCTGAGCCGCCAAAAGATAGAAATTGTCGAACGCAATATGGACAAAGGCTATTTTTATGTGAAATACGATCCGGATGAAGTGAAATCCGAAGATAACAGTTTTTGGGATGAGTTAGCTTTTTTAATGGGTGATGACCCTAGTCATGAGCTTGAATATCGCATTAGTTTACTGGAAATTGCCCCGCAGTTAACTGAAGTGACTATTCAAAGTAGCGATGGGCAGACTCTTTCCAATAGAACGGCTACGCATTTACTTAAGTTGATTACCGACGGCATCAATCTGGATTTGACCAACGGCGCGCCTCCGGACGAAAACAAGCCGACACCTGCCGCCGCCCCCCAATAAGATTTACATTTATAACTATGTTGACAATACCTGGAAGTGCCGCCGTTTCGCAGTTTCGTCTTGATAATTTACTCAATAAACTTAAATCGGTTGATGCAGACATTGTTTCGGTAACTGCAAATTATCTGCATTTTGTGCAATGCGATGAGCAGGTTAATGATGATCAAATACGCATATTACGGCAACTTTTGAATTACGGTGACACCTCGTATTCAAGTCTAGGCGCACAACAGCAAGATGAGCAAGTATCCGTATTGTTTAAAACCAGTCTTTGGGTTACGCCGCGATTAGGAACAATTTCGCCTTGGTCCAGCAAAGCCAGTGAAATCGCTGAGCGCTGCGGATTAGATAACATAAAACGGGTCGAACGGGGCATAGTTTATACTTTTGTTTCATCATCGCAGATTACAGATCCTAACAAGTCCAGGCTGGCGGAACTTTTACACGACAGTATGACTCAACAGGCCTTTACTGATGTTGAACATCTCGATTTATTCACACATCAACAGCCTAAACCTTTACAGCATATAGCCTTATTTGATCTGAATCATCAGGTCAATGAACAAGCTTTGCATATTGCTAATCAAGAGTTGGGATTGGCGCTGTCGGCAGATGAAATTGAATATTTAACAGAAAGTTTTAATCAACTGGGCAGAAACCCGACCGATGTCGAATTAATGATGTTTGCGCAGGCAAATTCAGAGCATTGCCGTCATAAAATTTTCAATTCCGCTTGGACGATAGATGGCGATGACCAACCGCAAACCCTGTTTGACATGATACGCCATACCCATCAACAGCATCCGGGAAAAACTTTGTCTGCTTACAAGGACAATGCTGCGGTAATGTCCGGGCCAACAGCCAAAGTTATGATTCGTCATGCTCTGAGCCATAGCTACGAATATGTAGAGGAAAATGCGCATATTCTTATGAAGGTTGAAACCCATAATCACCCAACCGCCATTTCACCCTATCCGGGTGCGGCAACCGGTTCAGGTGGTGAAATACGCGATGAAGGAGCAACGGGTAGGGGATCTGCTCCAAAAGCCGGATTAAGCGGATTCAGTGTATCGCATCTTAAAATTCCAGGATATTCGCAACCCTGGGAAATTGAAATTGGTAAACCGCAACGTATTGCCTCTGCTTTAGAGATCATGTTGCAAGGACCATTGGGCGCGGCGGCTTTTAATAATGAATTCGGCAGACCTAATATTGCCGGTTATTTCAGGACTTTTGAACAATTTTCTGAAATTGGATTAGCCAATCAATACCGTGGTTATCATAAACCCATTATGATAGCGGGCGGTATGGGCAATATTCGGCCTATGCTGGTCGAAAAACAACCTATACCGGCTGAGGCGCTAATCGTGATTTTAGGCGGACCGGCAATGCTGATAGGTCTTGGCGGAGGCGCAGCTTCATCGCAAACTTCCGGAGAAAGTTCGGCAGAGTTGGATTATGCTTCCGTGCAACGCGAAAACCCGGAGATGCAGAGGCGTTGCCAGGAAGTGATCAATCATTGCAATTCATTGGGTGACGAAACGCCTATCGTTTCAATTCATGATATTGGCGCAGGCGGCTTGTCGAATGCCGTACCTGAAATCATCCACGATTGTGGACGCGGCGGCAGCTTTAATCTGCGCGACGTGTTAAATGCCGATACCGGCATGTCGCCCATGCAGATTTGGTGTAACGAAGCTCAAGAACGTTATGTGGTGGCTATCAAGCCGGAATCTTTAACAGTTTTTGAAGATTTTTGCAGGCGGGAACATTGTTTATTTGCTGTTATCGGAAAGGTCACGCATACAGAGCATTTAACCTTGCATGACTCGTGGCATGATACCAAACCTGTCGATCTGCCCATGTCGGTATTGTTCGGTAAACCGCCCAAAATGCACCGCAAGATTCAGCGCCTGCCTAAAATTCTGACTAATTTGCAATTACAAAATATTGACTTGAGTGAAGCTATTAACCGGGTGTTGGCTTTTCCGGCAGTTGCGGATAAAAGTTTCTTGATTCATATTGGCGACAGGTCGGTAACCGGTTTGGTTGCCCGTGATCAAATGGTTGGCCCCTGGCAAATACCGGTTGCGGATGTTGGCGTCACTGCCAGCGGTTTTTATGCTGTCACAGGAGAAGCCATGGCTATGGGTGAACGTAGCCCGCTCGCCATCATTGACGGCCCCGCGTCAGGGCGCATGGCGATAGGCGAGGCGTTGACCAATTTGGCTGCCGCTAATATTTCCGCAATCAACGAGGTCAAGCTATCCGCCAACTGGATGGCGGCTATGGGCAATGCCGGGGAAGATGCGCTTATGTACGATACCGTCAAGGCTGTTGGTATTGAGCTTTGTCCGCAATTAGGGATTGCCATTCCGGTTGGGAAAGATTCCTTGTCTATGAAAAGCGTCTGGTTTGACAACGATCAGGAAAAAACCATGACAGCCCCGTTATCTTTAATTGTGACTGCATTTGCCCCTGTGGTAGACATTAGCCGAACTTTGACCCCGCAATTAAAAGACGAAGAGAGTGTTTTATTATTAATTGATCTCGGCAAAGGCAGAAATCGCCTGGGCGCTTCCGTTTTGGCGCAGGTTTATCAGCAATTAGGCAATCAAACCCCTGATTTGGACGACCCTGGATTATTTAAGCAATTTTTTTCGGCAATTCAATACTTAAATACCGGCAATTTGCTGCTGGCCTATCATGACCGCTCAGATGGCGGATTATTAGCAACTGTTTCGGAAATGCTGTTTGCATCCAGATTGGGAATTGAGCTTGAAATAGATGCATTAGGCAAAGATATGCTGGCCGGTTTATTCAATGAGGAGTTGGGGGCGGTGGTGCAGATTAGAAGCACTGATCTGGCTCAGGTTTTAAATACTCTGGATGACTTTGGCTTGAGAGTTTGCAGTCATCTAATTGGTAAGATAGTTAAGACGCAAATCATCTCCATATCAATTGCTAAGCAAGTGATATACAGTTCAACTCGCGCTGAACTTCAACAAATTTGGTCGCAAGTCAGCTATCAAATGCAAGCCTTGCGCGACAATCCGCAATGTGCGTTACAACAATATAAAAGTATTGCCGACGATAATGATCCGGGGTTATTTGTTTCTTTAACTTATGACGTTAACGATAACATTGCCGCCGCCTATGCCGGTTCAAGACGGCCTAAAGTTGCGATACTGCGGGAGCAGGGCGTAAATGGTCACGTCGAAATGGCTGCGGCATTTGATAGAGCCGGATTCGCCGCAATTGACGTGCATATGACCGATATTATTTCCGGAAGAATCAGTTTAGCTGATTTTGCCGGTCTGGCGGCTTGCGGCGGGTTTTCATATGGCGATGTATTGGGCGCCGGCGGCGGTTGGGCCAAATCCATTTTATTCAATCCCAAAGCCAGAGAGGAGTTTGCCGGATTTTTTTCACGAACCGATACCTTTGCCTTGGGTGTTTGTAATGGTTGTCAAATGATGTCCGGTTTGAAGGAAATTATTCCGGGAGCGGAACATTGGCCGACTTTTAAACGAAATATTTCCGAACAATTTGAAGCCAGGGTGGCGATGGTCAAAATTCAGGACACCCCTTCCGTGTTTTTTACCGGTATGGCGGGCTCCATGTTGCCTGTGGTTGTAGCTCATGGTGAAGGCCGCGCCGAATTTGAAGCTAATCCAGCTGATGCAATGGTGGTGTTGAACTATATTAATAACTATGGTGAAGAGACTACCGCTTTTCCAGCCAATCCTAATGGTTCGCCGTTTGGAATAACCGGTTTGACAACTGCGGATGGCCGATTCACTATCATGATGCCGCATCCGGAGCGTTGTTTTAGAACCGTCCAAAACTCCTGGCATCCATCTGATTGGCAGGAAGATGGCGCTTGGTTGAGAATGTTTAGAAATGCCAGGGTATGGGTAGGTTGATAAAGCCGAAATTGAATATACCCGGAATTTGAAACCGGCAGGTCAGCCGCTGCTAAATTTTTTAGCCATCCATTATCCGTATTAAAACTTAAAATACGGTTATTATTAGTTTGTATAGAAATTAAGTGCTAAATTTATAAGGTTTTACAGAATTATTTCAGGATAATTTTTTTAAAATGCCTTGTTTACAACCTAATTTTGGAATCTTTGAATATGTCGCAGATTGAGTTTAACCAGCCTGATTTAGATTGGAGCCAAATCCGGGAAACCATTAAATTGCTTACGGTTTCAGTCGTTCAAGTTGAACGCAGCATCAAAATAGGTGATGAATCGATCGGTGTTTTGACTGATTCGTTCGAGTGCATGGTTAAAGATATGGACGCTATTTATAAAATTCTTGAAGAATTGCCCGCATCCGACCATCGGGAATCCGCCCTGAATCATTGTTTAGCGACTCAAAATAAAATAAATACCGCGATCATAGCTTTTCAGTTTTATGATCGTTTGCAACAATGTTTAATGCATGTGTCCAGCGGGTTAATGGGCTTATCGAATATAATTGAAAACCCGCAACGTCTATTTAATCCTAACGAATGGAATGAATTAAAAAATAGCATTCGAAGCCATTACACTATGGAAGAAGAAAAATTAATGTTTGACGCTATTTTGCAGGGCAAGGGCATACAAGAGGCATTAAATTTAGCTGAATCAATGAGTAAAGATCAGCAAAATGACGATATTGAACTGTTTTAATTTCCCGTATTAATTTGTTAATGAAAATATTATCTGTATTCATAATACTTAATCTGCTGTTATTGTTAAATGGCTGTAGCAGTTATTCTACTACGGAACCTCCGGCCCCTTCGGCTGTAAAAGTTCCCCCTAAAAAACATGCGGCGAAAAAACCAGTGGCGCCGCCAGCGCCAAATAATGCTAATAAAGTTCCTGGAACGGCAACTTATCCGCTTGATAACGCACCAACCAATTTCAAAGATGAGAAAAATATTCCGGCTATACACGCAGAGCCATTGATAGCGCCGGCAAATACGGGTCAGACTCCTCAAACGCCGCAACCTTCCGGAATTTCAGCTGCGCCTATTAGCACGCCACAACCTCCCGGAGTTACTGCCGTACCTATCACACCACCACCTAAACCGGCCACTCCACCGCCGATCGATATTGAAGACGCCAGATTACCATCCGGTACTTCTCCTGCTTTAGTGGCGCTGGTTAATGAATCAGACAGAAATGTCGGTAAAGGTGATTATGTAGGCGCCGTAGTGGAAATGGAACGGGCTTTGCGCATCGACTCAAGGAATGCAACCGTAACTTATAAATTGGCCCAGCTCAGACTTAAGCAGTCCAAGAATCAGCAGGCTGAGGAACTGGCCAAAAAAGCGGCTACTTTGGCAGGTAAAGACCTTGATCTTAAACGTAAAAGTTGGTTATTGATTGCAGAAGCCCGTCATCAGCAACATGATTATCAAGGTGCAAAAGAAGCTAAAAGCAAAGCGGAAAGCTTCTTTGGCCATTAGATAATCCATTTTTTAATATCTAACTATGACTGATCTGGAGGATGTTTTTACCGAGGATGGCGCTTTAGCCAAAATTGTCTCCGGATATTCGCCGCGCAGCGGTCAGATTGAGATGGCGGCCAAAGTCGCCTTTGCCATTGAACAACAGCAAAATCTGGTTGCCGAAGCCGGAACAGGCATTGGTAAAACCTTTGCCTATCTAATTCCGGCAATTTTGTCCGGTAAAAAAGTCATCGTTTCCACCGGAACCAAAAACTTGCAAGACCAGTTGTTTAATAAGGATATTCCGGTCATCCGTAAAGTTTTGGTTAACGTGCCGTTTAAAGCCAGTCTGCTCAAAGGCCGGGCCAATTATTTATGTACTTATCGCCTGGATTTGGCTTTGAATTCGGCATTTGGCTATAACAAGGAAGATGCAGCTTCTCTAGCGCAAATCAAAAAATGGTCTGCGCATACCAAATTTGGCGATGTTTCTGAAATTGCCGATGTGCAGGATGGCGATCCAGTTTGGTTTCACGCCACGTCAACTACTGATAATTGCCTGGGTATGGATTGCCCCGATTATACTGAATGCTATCTTACCAAAGCCCGAAAACGCGCTCAGGAAGCGGATATTGTGGTGGTTAATCATCATTTGTTATGCGCGGACTGGTCTATACGCGAAACCGGATTTGGTGAATTATTACCGGAAGCGGATGTGGTGATTGTTGATGAAGCTCATCAATTATCCGAAATAGCCAGTAATTTTCTGGGCGTCACGGTGACAGGCAAACAATTGCTTGATCTGGCGGATGATGCTTTAGCCGAATTTTATACCGAAGCCAAAGACATGCCGGAACTGCAAACGGCATGCGAAGGCTTGAAATCGGAAATTAGAGATTTGCGTTTAGCTTTTGGTATTGAATTAAAGCGCGGCGAATGGCAGGAGATTGAGAATAATCCGGAAATCATTAAAGCACTGCATTCGCTGCAAAATCAACTCAGCTCCTTGACCAAGCATCTGCAGCTAGCCTCCGTGCGCGGCAAAGGGCTGGAATCATGTTTCGAACGCGCGGAATCTTTGGAAGCTTTGCTGCAAATTCTCATTAAAGATCAACACGGCGAGTGGATTAAATGGTATGAAACTTTTAGTAAATCCTTTACATTAAGCCGCACACCGTTGGATATCGCCAAAGAATTCAGACAATTTATGCAAGGCCATAAAGCCAACTGGATTTTTACTTCCGCTACCTTAAGTATTGCCCAATCCTTTACCCATTTTACCAACAGCCTGGGCTTGAACCAAGCGCTTACTTATAGTTGGGACAGTCCCTTTGATTATCCCCGGCAAGCATTGTTTTATCACCCAAAAGGTTTACCGCAGCCTGGGGACCAGGATTTCACCGATAAAATTATGCCATTCGTGCTGCCGGTCATTGAAGCCAGCCAGGGCCGCACCTTTATGCTATTTACCAGTCATAGAGCCTTACAACGCGCCGCAAAACTGCTGGAAGGCAAACTCGATTATCCCTTGTTGGTGCAAGGCACTAAATCCAAAGGCGTTTTATTGCAACAATTTAAAGAACTGGGCCATGCGGTTTTATTAGCCACTGCCAGTTTTTGGGAGGGGGTCGATGTCCGCGGCGATGCGTTATCTTGCGTGATTATCGATAAATTGCCGTTTGCCTCTCCCGGCGATCCGGTGTTAAAAGCCCGGATGCAGGCCATAGAAAAACAAGGCGGCAATGCTTTTTTCCAATATCAATTGCCTAACGCCATTATCATGCTCCGCCAGGGAATAGGGCGGCTGATACGCGATGTCAATGATCGCGGCGTATTAATGGTTTGCGACCCAAGATTGTTAAAACGTTCATATGGGCAGATGTTTCTAGACAGTGTGCCAGCCATGCAACGCAGTCGGGATATTGAGGATGTCAGGCGGTTTTTTGCAACTGAGGAAACAAATTGAAAATTTTAGCAGTAGAAACCTCTACTGACGCCTGTTCAGCGGCATTATTAATAGATGGCGAGATTCAGGAAAAATTTGCCGTTCGGCCCAAAGAACATACTAAGTTAATACTACCTATGGTTGACCAGCTGATGGCGGAAGCGCAATTGCTGCCTCAGCAATTGGACGCCATCGCATTTAGCCGCGGCCCCGGTTCGTTTACAGGCGTTAGAATTGCCGGCAGCGTAGTGCAGGGGATAGCCTTTGGCGCCGACCTGCCGGTGGCTCCGGTTTCAACTTTGGCGGCTATCGCCCAGGATTTTTTCAATACCCGGCCGCAGGCCGAAGTGGCTTTTACGGCAATGGATGCCAGAATGAATCAGATTTTT
>CAVUMJ010000083.1:0-4146 GCA_963741375.1 uncultured Pseudomonadota bacterium | reverse complement strand
AACGCCTAAGATTGATTAGGCTAACCAGTTTTTTATCAGCTTTGCTGTTTGCGGGTTTTTTTCTGCAAAAGCAATTTTTTTGGTTTGCGGTAGTCACCGTCTCATTCAGTTTTTTCTGGAACGCCTCTTTACCGCAGTTTGAGGCTGCTACTTTATTCCACCTGAAAGCACAATCCCATCGTTATAGCCGAATCAGATTGTGGGGGTCATTAGGGTTTATTGGCGCCGTGCTAGGAATAGGCCGGTTTTTGGATTTTTATAGCATAGTCTATTTGCCGGCAATTATCTTATCCTTACAATCCATAAATTGGCTGATTGCAATTATTACCCCGGAAGTCGAAAGCCATAAGGGAAATATACAAATAGCAAAAACTGAAAAATTGCAAACTAAAAAAATTGAGCTGATCGGTTTTTTTGCAGTTTATATGCTGCTACAGGTAGCTCATGGGCCATATTATGTGTTTTACTCGGTTTATCTGGAACAGCATCATTATTCAGCCTCCATTACCGGCCAGCTTTGGGCTTTAGGCGTTTTAGCCGAAATTTGTATGTTTATGGTTGGCGGTTGGCTGTTAAGTTTAGCGTCAGCCAGAACCTGGTTGTTGTTGAGTTTGGCGTTGAGTATGGGTCGTTGGCTGTTGATCGCCTATCAGGTGGATTTCCTGGTTTTTGTGATTTTGGCGCAGTTGTTACATGCAATGTCTTTTGCCATGGCTCATTTGGTCGCCATTCAAATGCTTTATCAATATTTTGGTGAGCACAATCTTGGTAAGGGACAAGCTTGTTACAGCAGCTTAACTTATGGTGTTGGCGGTATGCTGGGTAGCTTATATAGCGGTTATTTCTGGGACAGGCTCGGTGGAAGTCTGGTTTTTGTGGTTGCCGCACTTGCTTGCGGCTTAGCATGTTTAATAGCCTTCGTCACTTTGGGAAAGACCAGACAGCCAAGGAGTGGGTGATCGGAAACTTCCTATCGTATAAGTTTGTTTGTAAACGCCAATTTCTGTAGTAACTAATTCAAAGCCTTTGCCTAAGGTAAATATATCCATTTTCTGTTAGAAAAATCAAAATAAATTATTGCGCTATCTTTAATCGTTGTGACCATAGTGTTTCCGAAACCATTTATCTTGATTTTGTCAGACTTTCTTTCTTTGCCCAATTGTATATCCGGGAATAAGTAATGGATGCTTTCATTACGATATAGTTGATTGCCTGATAAATTTGATAAAATCTTCAGATTATTGCCTGCTTCGAATCCAAAACTTGCACATTCCGGAATATGGGTGGTAATGGATTTGGTATTTGTTTCTACACTGATTTGTTGAGAAATACTGAATATATCAGCCTGATTACAGCCAATGAGATAGAGAGAGCTGCCTCGAAGGTATTCGCCTGCAGCACCTGCATAATTGGCCACGTTTTGTTCAGTCGAAAAAAATGAAACAAAATCATTGATAACGTAAACGGGTTTATCAGGAGATAAACTTTTCATTAAATCAGTCAATTTAGTTGATGCGTCGTAAAGGAGTACGTACGAATCGTGCGCTTTATATATTTTATTAATGGAATAAATAAATACAATAGTTGAAGAAACTATTAGAATTCCTATAAGTAAATATTTTCGTATGCTATATTCAATCTGTATGGTTAGCCCGGCTAATAAGAAAATATAAAAAACATAAGAAAATCGCACTGAGCCGTTTATTAGAATAAAAAATAAAATGGAAAATGAAATACAAATTAAAGTTAGAAAATAATAATGATAAGTATTAGGTAAAGAATCGTGGTTTTTCTTAAATATTCGTTTAAACCCCTGAGTATCTATTTGAAATATGGAAATAAGAAATATAAACCAAAAGGTTATGTTTGCTAAAACAAATATTAATGAAGCTGATACTTTTCCTTCTAAAATTAAATTTTTAATATCTTCACTGGAAGTATAGGTAATCGGAAGCTTCAGAAAAGAGGAAACAAATCGAAACAAAATGGAAGAAATACTGTTTAAACCTTCAAATGGGTATAATCCGCTACTAAGTTTTCCAAAAGCCAATATTCTAACTGTTGCGTAAATTAGCAATATTATAAAAGCAGCGAAAGCGGTGCGTTTGTCTCTGGTAAATATAGAATAGGCGGCTACTGCAGCTACAATCGGTAAAGCGGATTCTTTTGTGAAAACTGCTAGGGTAAGAAGAATAAAGCTAATCCAGGCATATTTGGATTTTAATGAAAACAAAGCTATTAAACAAAAAAAAGCGGCCAATCCATCTAATGTAAAAGATGGAGAATTTACCATATCTGCGGCCCAAAACGCAGGTGTCAAAAATGCCGAAACAGCCAAAAGAAGTGAATATTTTTTCGAGTTGGAGAATTTTATTCCATAGTGGTAGAAAAGCGTACTGATGGCTACATGAATAAAATAATTAACTGTAACCAATTGTAGCTTTAAACCATTCTCAAAATGAGAAAAAAACCAATATAATAAATTGGCTACTGGTCTAACAAAATTGCTACATGGCTCAAAAAATTCGGGATAAACTAAAAAATATTTTGAATAACCTTCTGTGAACCAATGCCACGGAGATTTTTTAGATTCTACCATTAATGTGAACTCATCTCCAGTAGGTGTTAAAAGCTGTATAAAGTCCTGCAATAGATAAAAATCAAATAGCATGAAAACAGTGAAAATGACGACTGTTTCAGTTAAGTGTCTATTTAATGTTTGCACTGACATATTTTTCCTTATCTGAAAAAGAGTTTTTTTCTGAAGATTTGTTAACGTTATTGAAGACTTCTGAGAACATGGGAACTAACAATTTGCCGCCATATTCATTTATATGGTTATCATCCATATAAAGTGGTATTCCGTCTTTGGATCCGTAACAGCGGTCGTCCTTGCAAAGATAGGGTAAGGGGTCAAGGATTTTAATCCCGCACTGATCCCGTGCTGCATTTTGAGCTTCCCAAATATAAGCGGTTTTTTGAAGGTATCCCTCTTTGGGGATATAGAGATCGCCTATATTAATTCCCCATATTGCTCTTCTTGACAATTTTTTGGGTACGTTGGATGGCATATCCGGCACAGGCCTTACCATATAGACTGTCCGGTTTTTTGCAAATTCACAGGCAGTTTCAGTCAGGTGTTTTGAAAAGAGTTTTATAAAATCGGCTGTTGATTGGAAATTGCTGTTTTCGAAATACATTGTAGAAGTATTATAAGTTGCATTATCTGCAGCACGATTAATGATAATCAAAGGAATATCTTTGGGGATTTCATTGATTTTATTTTTTATCCACGAGTTAAATCCAAAGCAATCGTGATCTTTGGGGGCTGTGTCAGATTTACGGTGTATTCCGAAAATGGTGGGGCAGCAAAGATAAGCCCATTCAAGCAAGCCATCATTTTTGTCAGGTAAGGCCGCAGTGATTGCTGTGGCCAAGGCGCTGGCATGGCTATCGCCTACCAAAACAGCTTTAATGCGATTGCCTCCAAAAACACAAGATGGCGATTCGGTACCGGATAAGAGCAGGCATTCGGCATCTCGCGGGTTTTGGGGGGAAGCGGCATTGGCGGCCAATTCAACTTGAGTATTCTCAGAAAAGCGCTGTGGCCACCCCTGTTTTTTCCAAGTAAGCGTGCTAAAAGCGATCAATATCGAACAGGTCAGACAAATACTTGCAAATGCAGTTTGCTGTTGAATTTGACCGAGACGTATTCTGGCCGGTTGTTCAACCCATTTATAGGACGTCCAGGCAAGCATAGTGGTGATGGCGATTCCAATCGGAATAGTTAGGATATCTCGAGGCAACTCAAAATAGGCTGAAATCACCACAATAAACCAATGCCATAGGTAAAGAGAATATGAGCAATCTCCTAACCACTGAGCAATAGGGTTATTGGTGAGGATGGAATGAGGCCGGGCCGCAATTAGAATTATTGCGGCTCCTGAAACTGGAAGAAGCGCTCGCCAGCCAGGCCAGCTTGATCGCTCGTCAAACAATAAAATTGAGGAGATAATCAGGCAAAATCCGCATATTTCCAGAGATCGTGAGGTTGTTCCCTTGATTTGTTTGTGTTTAGTAAACAAATAGCTTAGTCCTCCCGATAGTAATTCCCACGCTCTTGTTGGCAGCAAATAAAATGCTGGA
>CAVUMJ010000082.1:0-4239 GCA_963741375.1 uncultured Pseudomonadota bacterium | reverse complement strand
CAGTGGCGCGTCTGGGGGGAGATGAATTTGTAGTGATGCTGGAAGAGCTGGACACTGACGAATTGGCGGCGGCAGCCCAAACAGAAGCAATAGCAGAGAAAATCTTGACTCAGCTAAACCACCCTTACCAGCTTAATTTTTCTGTAATACACAATACACCCAGTATTGGCATCGCATTATTTGGCGAACACAAACTTGATTCCGAAAGTCTTTTCCAGCAAGCGGACATTGCTTTGTATCACTCAAAGAGAGCCGGGCGAAATACCTTGTGTTTCTTCGATCCAAAAATGCAGGAAATCATCAACGCCCGAACTAAACTTGAAACAGATTTACGCAACGCAATTGAGAATCAACAATTTCAGCTGTTTTATCAAGTTCAAACGGATAGTACCTATAAGCCCGTTGGTGCGGAAGCACTGATCAGATGGATACATCCGGAACATGGCATGGTGTCTCCGGCTCAATTCATCCCTCTTGCAGAAGAAAGCGGGTTAATCCTGCTCATCGGGCAATGGGTGCTGTCTAGGGCTTGCATTCAGCTTAAGGCGTGGGAACAGAATAGGCATGTTAACAAGCTAATTCTGTCGGTGAACGTCAGCGCCAGACAATTCCGTCAAGCCGATTTTGTCAGCCAAGTACAAAACCTGGTGCTTCACTATGCAATCAACTCTGATCTGCTCAAGCTGGAATTAACCGAAACCATGCTGATTGACGACATCGAAGACACCATCGCCAAAATGAATGCCTTGAAATCGATCGGTGTACGCCTTTCGCTGGATGACTTTGGAACCGGATATTCGTCTTTGCAATACCTGAAGCAATTGCCGCTCAATGAGCTCAAGATTGATCAATCATTTGTAAAAGACATAGGAACGAATGACAAGGATCAGGCTATCGTGAAGACAATCATCGCCATGGCGCAGAGTTTGGATTTGGACGTAATTGCAGAAGGTGTGGAAACACAAGCGCAACTTGCGTTTATTACAAAACATGGTTGCCAAAACTTTCAAGGTTATTTATTTGGAAAACCAATGCCGATTGAGCAATTCGAAGATTTACTGGAGCAAGGTAAATAACAAAAAGTGGTGTCCGCTCACATTTACCTGTATTTAACTGAATTCGGTAAATTATTTTAGTTTATTTTTTAGGTAAGCCGGAAAAAATAAACGGCAGCGTTTCCAAATTATTTTCAAATTCAGAAATTGAAACCGGTTGCCCGAATAAAAAGCCTTGATACAGGGTACAACCTTTATTTAACAGAATTTCTCTTTGTTCAATTAACTCCACGCCCTCTGCAATGACATTCAGCTCCAGACTGTTCGCCATGGCGATAATTGTCCGTACAATTGATCTATCATGAGCATCGTCAACAATATCACGGACAAATGTCTGATCTATTTTCAGCTGATCGAGCGGTAACTGCTTCAAATATTGCAATGATGAATATCCGGTTCCAAAATCATCCAGCGAGAATTGCACGCCTAAATTTCTTAACACATTCATGGTCATGATAGTATCTTCAATATTATCCATTAAAATACTTTCAGTCAGTTCCAGCTTTAATTTAGTAGTGTTAATCCGCCGCCTGGCTATCATTGAGCGGACTTGATCCGCAAAGTCATCTTGTCTAAATTGTTTAGCGCTCACATTGACGGATAACGACAAATGTTCAGTGCGGGCTTCTTGCTGCCATAACATTAACTGAGCGCAGGCCGAATCCAGCACCCATAATCCAATCGGTAAAATTAGCCCGGTCTCTTCCGCTACTGCGATGAACTCAATTGGGGATAACAAGCCTTTTTCAGGATGTCGCCAACGCAGCAACACCTCGGCGCCGATAGGTCTGTTGAATTGATCTACCTGAATTTGGTAATGCAATTGGAATTGTTCCTCGCTTAATGCGATTCGCAACTCCCGTTCCAGAGCGACTCTGGCGCTGATGGCTTCCTGCATTTTCGGATCGAAGAACCGCAAGGTATTGCGGCCGGATTTCTTGGCTTGATACATAGCGATATCGGCCTGTTTCAACAGATCTTCCTGGGTGAATTTATCATCATTAAAAATGACTATGCCTATACTGCTGGCGCTACGGTATTCATTTTTGCCCAATTGATAGGTCTGATTGAGATAAGTCAGAATTTTATGGCTGATAGTTTCCACTTGAGCCGCAGCCTGAGTCGACTCTTCACTAAGATCTTCCAGCATGACGATAAATTCATCGCCGCCCAAGCGCGCCACGGTATCGCCTTCGCGAACACATTCTTTAAGCCGCTCCGCCACTTGTATCAGCAATAGATCGCCTACATCGTGGCCCATGGTGTCATTCAAAATCTTGAAATGATCCAGATCCAAAAACAATACCGCTCCGCTTCGCCCGCTTCTCAGACTGGTGGCCAAAGCTTGCCCCAGCCTATCCAGCAATAGCCTGCGGTTGGGCAAGCCTGTCAAAGCATCGTAAAACGCCAGCGACCTGATCTCATCCTCGGCAGCCTTACTGGAAGTAATATCAATAAAGGTAGCAACGTAATTGGTGACCGATCCGGCTTCATTTTTAACCGCGGTGATAGAAAGATGCTGCGGAAAAATTTCGCCGTTTTTGCGTTTATCCCAGATCTCGCCATCCCACGAACCGGAGTTAGCAATACAATCCCGTATTTCCGCGTAAAACTGCCGATCATGATAACCGGAAGACAACATTTTAGGCGATTTGCCTATCACCTCGTCCGCCATATAACCGGTAATTTCAGTAAAAGCCCGATTGACTCTGAGAATGACACCCGCATCATCCGTGACTAACATGCCTTCTTGAGACTCAAATGCCGTGGCGGCGATGCGCATTTCCGCCTCAGCCCGTTTACGATCGCTAATTTCACGGAATATCCCTAACACCACCTGTCTGTCATCCAGATAAAATACACTGGCATGAATATCGACAGGAATGTGGTAACCCTCGTGATGCAAGACCATAACGTCCTCGGCAATGTCTTTACCGGACTCTATATGGCTCCTAAAAATTTGCTGGTAGTACTCTATTTTTTCCGGTGGATGAATTTTCGACTGATGCAAACCTATAATTTCATCCTTGGGTTTTCCCAATAATTTAGTGGCGCTGATATTGCAGTCGATAATGGTGTGCGACTGCGCATCTGCAAGAAAAATGGCGTCCTTGGCCAGCTCAATCAATAACCGGTATTTATTTTCGCTTTCGGATATACGTTTTTCCGCCCGTTTGCGCTCGGTAATGTCTCTGGATGAATTAAACAGCACCAATTCATCACCCAGATATAGCGGTACGACACTGACCTCAACGTTGATAATGCCGCCATCTTTACGGCGATGACAGGTCTGAAATTGAGAGCGGCCGGGAAGATTAATTCGAGCCTTTAATCTTTGTTTGATTTCAGCATCATTCAAAACAGCATCCCATTCCGAGATATACATGCCTATCATTTCTTCTCTTTGATATCCCAGCATGGCGCAAAATGCATCGCTCACTTCAATAATAATGCCGTTTTGATCCAGAATATGAATGCCATCGCTAGCGCTATGCAGCAAGGCCAGATTCTTCTGGGCTTCCATTTTCAATGTCTGTTCAATATTCTCGCGTAAGGTCACATCCCGGAACGTCCAAACCCGGCCGACCACTTCATTATCTATACACTGCGGATAGGCAAATCTTTCAATGATTTTGCCATTTTTTAAAGCAATCATTTCGCAGGAGCTAATTTCCGGCGCATCATATAATTCATTTATTCTTCTGATAAAGGCGTCCGGATCTACAATTTGATCCAACACATGGGCCAAGGCAATCCGGTCATTTTTAGCAGCAACAATTTCATCGGGAAGTTGCCATAAATCCACAAACTTTTGATTATACAGTTCCCAGGTATCATTTAAATTAACCACTAAAACGGCGTCAAACGAAGAGTCCAGCGTAGCATTCAGTAAAGAAATGCTTTTTTTCATCTCGGCTTCCGCCTGATGACGGCCGGTTACATCCTGGCCTATGGCCAGAACGCTGATGATTCGTTGGGCAGCATTGAACTCCGGAAACATCCGGTAATTAACGTAAAGCGTCTGTCCTGCTTCATTGCGCCAATGATACAGAAAATCGGCGGTTTCCCCGGTTGCGGCGACCCGCTTAATATTCTCCTGAAAAAGCAAACTGGATGGTGAAGCGCCAAAACTGTGAATCGGCGCCATTCCAATTACGGAGTGCAATTCTAAACCATAAGTTTT
>CAVUMJ010000081.1:0-6068 GCA_963741375.1 uncultured Pseudomonadota bacterium | reverse complement strand
TATTCACATAATGGAAGCGTGCTTGCTCATCAATTAAAAAAACAGCCTCATTTCCCAGATTCAATGCAAAATCTAACAATTCCATGCGTTGAGTAGGCTGTTTGAGCGCATCCACTTCGTCCTGAAAAATACCATAACTAATATTTAGCTCTGTTCTATGTATTGCAAGCTTTTGTTCTAATTCCTGCTGATAAGTTTGTAATTGCTTAATCTGCAATGTTGACTGCTCCAACTGCCAACGCATGCGGCCTAAACTCACATACGTTTCTATCTTGGAAACAAGTTCATCGAATATTATGGGCTTATTAAGATAATCCGCGCCTCCCAGTTTGAAACCAGTGATTTTAATGTCAATTTCAATTGACTCACTCATAAAAATCACTGGTATGTCAGTTAATTCAGGATGCGTCTTGAGAGATTGACAAGTTTTGAATCCTTCCATTTCCGGCACGACTACATCCAGTAATATCAAATCCGGTTTGATGAAAGCAGCTCGTTGCAGTCCTTCATCACCATGCTGAGCCATCTCCACCCGGTAAGCCAAATTTTTCAGGTTATTCAATACTCCCAAATTTGCAAAATGATCTGCAACGATTAGAATTGTCGGATAGGGACGCGTCATGGCAATACCGCTATTCATTTAAAACGTTCATGACCATGGGGATTTGGTAATAATCCAGCTCCAGCAGATTTTTAATAATCTTCCGGTTTAAGCATACAGAATTACCCTGGTTTTTTTTCAAAATCCCAAGCTCAGAAAACAACAAGGTACGTCTAAATAAACCACAAAAACGTTTCATAGGCTTTCCCGACCGGATTAAACCAGTTTAACAGTCTAGTTGAAATCAGAAATCAAATCCAAGAGTTAGATATCATTTCTGATAAATAACAATTTAGAAAACAGCCCAAACTGCTAGGAGCCTGTCCGAGAATAGAAACCGTAGCGAGGGAAAGCCATTTTGAGTCAGATTTTTTGCGCATTTGAGGCACAATAGTTGCGCTATTGAACGAAAATGCGCGGAAAATATGACCAAAAGGGCTTTTCCGCAGTAGGTTTTCTATTCTCGGACAGCCTCCTAGGAGGCTGTCCTCAATGTCGCGAAGCGATCAAATCGAAATTAACCCACAAACACATCTTTCGCATTCGGGAGAATGTACAACATTAAGGTACGGTATAGATTTAAATTCGGATGCTCCGCCTCCGGATTAAAAGCGGGGCATCCGGTAGCCTGTTTCAATGCTTATTACTCTGTGTAAACAGAGTAATAAGCTATGTCTTTAGTGACTAACCTCAACTTTTGCACCCTTGTTTTGACCGATCTCCTTCAAGGTTTTTTCAAACCATTCGTAATCGATATTAAAAGGTTTGCCTCCCTTTATACGTGGAAATTCAATGGCGCGTAAAATATTGTTTTGATCCTCGTCATGACCAATGACGCCTGCTTCACGGCGAAATGCACTTTCCACCGCCAGATCTGCGCAGGATTTAATCAAACGCATATCTTCAATATTTGCAGCCGAAGCACGGGCAAAATAGCCGGATTTTTGCACCAGGGTTTTTTCTGCACCGATCATTTGCGAAAATTGTTCCCCGAACCATTTACCCGGATTGACCGCATCAAGTTTGATATGACCGAAAGCGTCACGCGGCACTTCTTGATTTTTTGCCTGCATTTCCGCAACAATAGCATCTACACCCGCCCCTTCAGATACGAAAATATTGACGCAATCAACCTTGTCTAATACGGCGCGCAAACGTTCTGCTTCTTTCGCCAAATCTATGGACATTTCCGGAATAAACACAGCATGAACTTCGTAGGACTCGCGCGACAAGCCTAACTCCGGCAGCCATTCCTGTTTATCAAGCAATTTACGATACTCCAGAGCAGTTGCCGCAGTTAACCAGCCGCAATTTCGCCCCATCACTTCATGAACAATTAACATGCGCGGGTTGGAATTGTTTTCCGCAACCACATTCCAGAAATAACGGGCGCCTTGTTCCGCCGCAGTCCAGGCCCCCAATGATTGTTTAATTGGAAAAACATCGTTATCTACGGTTTTAGGCAAACCGATCACGGTCAATCCATAATTATTTCTTGACAAAAATGCCGCCAAATCCGCCGCCGCAGTATTGGTATCGTCACCACCAATGGTATGAAGTATTTCCACACCATCTTTAATTAACTGATCTGCTGCAACTTTTTGCGGGTCTTCACCTTCCTTTACTAATCCGCGTTTCACACAGTCCTTAACATTGGTTAGCTTAACCCTACTATTACCGATTACCGAACCACCGAAACGTTGCAGCAAACCAGCTTTTTGGCGTACTTCCTGAGTTACCGGATATGAATCTCCTAATAACAGCCCTTTGTAGCCGCCCCGATAACAAATGATTTCAATACTTGGGTCAATTTCGGTATAACGTTCTATTAAACTGCCGATAGCGGAATTCAGGCAAGGAGCTAAGCCGCCTGCAGTCAATATTGCAACTTTTTTGGGTTTATTCATAAGAATGTCACTGTTGGAGTTAAAGAAATCAGAAGTTAGCTTTATTCCGGCGCAGGTTTGCCCACCCTTCAAATCAGCCGGAACCAAATTCTTCAATTCTAACACAAGGCTTGTTTTGCTGAAAATCCTCTATAAATGTTGTTTAGATAGCAAAGTCCGGTAATAGTTAATATTGCAGCAATTATGTCATTCTCAATACTTTAGTGTTCAGACCATGTAAAATATTTTTACTTTAATAAGCTATCATTCATTACTAGAGCTCATGCAACGGATCTATTTTTTCTATATCGCTTTATTTGGTTTTTTTGGCTTATTTTTTCTACAACTCGCCTGGCATACGATACTTTTTCCTGTCAGTCATTTCCCGACGGCATTAATGCTGATCATGACAGTTGGGCCTATTCTTTTGCCATTTAGAGGCTTATTGAATGGTAACCTGAAAAGTTGTACTTGGATGAGCTATCTTAGTTTGCCTTATTTCGCTCACGGAGTCGCCGAGGCTTATGTCAGCGACAGCGCACGCTATTACGCCTTATTAGAGGTATTAGTCAGCCTGTTTTTGTGCTTCGGCGCAGGTTTTTATGTTTTTAAAGCTGACAAATCTTGAAACTGGCCTCCATGCAAATCCCGGTAAAATTTGAATTTCAGAGCAACCAAACCTTCGAAGGTTTTTTTGCTGGAAATAATACCGAGGTCATTACCGCCTTGCAGGCATTAACCCATTCTGGTCAAGAACAACAAATTTTCATCTGGGGAGAGCCAGGCTGCGGTAAAAGCCATTTATTACAAGCCTGTTGCCGACAAAGTCAATCTTTAGGTAAGCTTCCGTTTTATCTTGCTTTTCCTAAAAATGACCTGCCAACCCTGGCCGTATTGGATGGTTTGGAGGACATGGAGTTAGTCTGCCTGGATGATCTGCAAAACATTGCCGAAAACCGGAATTGGCAACAAGGCTTGTTCAACTTTTATAATTGCCACCGGCAAAATAATCACCAGCTTTTACTTGCCGCTGACTGTCCACCCAAATATTTGCCCTTTGAATTACTAGATTTAAAAACCCGCATGGCTTGGGGATTAACTTTAAAAATCCAATCATTAAGGGGTGATCAACTAATTGCAGCATTCGCACATAAAGCAAATTTTCTAGGGATTGAAATTCCTGAGCCCGTTGGTGTTTTTTTGCTAAACCATTATGCTCAGGATTTACCCGCCCTATGGTTGCTTCTGGAAAAAATTGATCATGCCACTTTGGCGGCACAACGAAAACTAACCATACCGTTCTTGAAAAAAATTATTGCTGATGAGTTGTGATTAATCTGTTTGCTTAATTATGCTTCCCCTCGGGAGTCGCTCTATTCCAAACATTCTGATACCTACAGTGAAATTTAATAAAATATTTCTTAAATTGCTCAATAATTTTAAACATTAAAATGAAATCATATATTGTCTATGCGTTATTAGCAGCATTATTGTTCGGAGCCAGCACTCCTTTTGCCAAATTACTGGTTGGAGAAATGTCACCTGCATTATTAAGCGGCCTGCTTTATCTCGGTAGCGGTATTGGACTTGGAATAAGCAGATTAATTCGTGACAAAGGCTGGCGAGCTTCAGGGTTGAACTTAAAAGATTGGTTATGGTTTTTGGCGGCAATTTTATTTGGCGGCATTCTAGCCCCCATTTTCCTGATGGTGGGATTACAGCACACCAACGGTTCAACAGCATCGTTGTTGCTGAATATGGAAACCGTGATGACGGCAATGATAGCCTGGCTGGTTTTTCGGGAAAACGCCGGACTTCGAGTTGTGGCAGGCATGATAGCAATTGTTTCAGGCAGTGCGGTGTTAAGCTGGTCCCCGGAATTACCTGATTTCCGGAACTGGTCAGGTAATGTTGCCGTCATTATCGCCTGCTGTTGTTGGGCAATCGACAATAATCTGACCCGTAAGATTTCAGCTTCTGATGCCGTGTTTATTGCAACTGGAAAAGGGTTAATTGCCGGAGTATTTAATTTCACCATGGCGTTAATCTTAGGGGCAAGTTTACCTAAACCGGAACTCATTTTAGCTACCGCCACATTAGGGTTATTTGGCTATGGTATTAGCCTGACTTTGTTTATACTAGCTTTAAGAGGATTAGGCACTGCCCGGACAAGCGCATATTTCTCAACCGCACCCTTTATTGGCGCCGTCTTAGCCTTAGTTATACTCGATGAACCGGCCACAAACAACTTTTGGCTAACTTCTTTATTAATGGCGGTAGGAGTTTGGCTGCACATTACCGAAAAACATGAACATGAACACACCCATGAATCATTATTACATGAACATCCCCATTATCATGATGAACATCACCAGCATCAGCATAATTTTGAGTGGGATGGCAAAGAACCACATAAGCATGTTCATCTTCACACTATGATTACTCATAAACATCCCCATTATCCCGACATTCATCATCAGCATTAATTTTTCCAAATGTTGCGTAAGCTTGCCCTTTTAGTTTTTTAGATTCTTAGCCTGAACAAAACATGCCGCTAACGAAATTTAAAGCGTCTTGATATAATCCTAATTTGTTATAACCGAGCTGCTCGGTATATTGATCAGCCGACTCTCTGTCCGGAAGAAAATTTAATTCCCCCTCCCCTTTACAAGAAGGATTGACGCCAGCGTGCTGAAAAATGCCAAAATAGCTTAAATTGACAAATCAACCATTTCAACTCCAATTTTTTTTCAGTCTATGTTCCGAATTATTACAGCAAATCTCAATGGCATCCGTTCCGCGAACAGCAAAGGTTTTTTAAGTTGGTTAGAAAGCCAAAACCCAGACATAGTCTGTTTACAGGAACTAAAAGCTCAAGCGGTAGATATGACAGCAGAAATGTTAAATCCTAATGGTTTATACGGATATTTTCATTATGCCGAAAAAAAAGGCTATAGCGGCGTAGGTATTTATAGCAAAAAACCTGCCGATAAAATTATTGAAGGGCTAGGCTTTTCAGACATTGATAGTGAAGGACGTTATTTAGAATATCAATCTGACAAATTATCAGTTATTTCCCTATATCTGCCTTCCGGCACTAGCAGTGATGAACGTCAGCAAATTAAATATAGTGTCATGGACAGATTTTATCCGCATCTAGCCAGCTTAATTGACAGCGGCAAAGAGGTGATAATCTGTGGCGACTGGAATATTGCCCATCAAGAAATTGATCTGAAAAATTGGCGAGGAAATCAGAAAAACTCCGGTTTCTTACCGGAAGAGCGCGAATGGCTGACCAAAATCTTTAACGAGCAAGGCTGGGTGGATGTCTATCGTAAACTATACCCGCAAGCTACCGAAGAAGCTTACACTTGGTGGAGCAACCGTGGTCAAGCCTGGGCAAAAAATGTCGGTTGGCGAATAGACTATCAAATTGCCACTCCTATCATCGCCGCCAAATCAAATCGCGCATTTGTTTATAAGGATCAAAGGTTTAGCGACCACTCTCCATTAATCATTGATTACGACATTTAAGCCTCTGTTTTTCCAATCTACATCAACGCCTTTTAACACAAACAAAA
>CAVUMJ010000080.1:0-8420 GCA_963741375.1 uncultured Pseudomonadota bacterium | reverse complement strand
ATGTTGTTATTGGCTTCGCTTCAGCATTCGTGTATGCCAGAATCCGCGGTATCGAATCCGGCGGCGCAGTGGAAGGTTTGCCGGTACACACCTTCCCAACCGATGAAGGCGGTGTTGACATGAAGTGTCCTACTGAAATCGCCATCACCGACCGTCGTGAGGCGGAGTTGGCAAAAAATGGCTTCATGCCGCTGATACATAAGAAAAATACCGATTTTGCCGCCTTTATTGGCGCGCAATCTCTCCAAAAACCGGCGGAATATGATGATCCTGACGCCACCGCCAACGCCAATCTGGCTGCGCGGCTGCCGTATCTGTTCGCCACTTGCCGGTTTGCCCACTATCTGAAATGCATGGTGCGCGATAAGGTCGGTTCATTCAAGGAAAGAGCGGATATGGAAAGCTGGCTGAATACCTGGATTAGCAATTATGTTTTGCAAAATCCGGCAATAGCAACGGAAAGCGATAAAGCTGTCAGACCTTTGGCAGGCGCCGAAGTGGTGGTGGAAGAAGTGGAAGGTAATCCCGGTTATTATCAATCCAAGTTTTATTTGAGACCGCATTATCAATTAGAAGGGTTAACAGTCTCATTACGTTTGACATCTAAGTTACCTTCCCAGAAAGGTAGTTAGACGGTGCGTTGTACGGATTTTAGGCATTAATTTTGTGAAGGCCTTTTAAACCCTGCTTGACTAGGGCTGTTAGCTGTTGCTGTTAGGTTTGGAAAGATTCGTTCCGAGTTTGTAAAAGGATGCCTGTCGAGGGCAGCTTTTAGCTCGCCTCGAACGGCTGGACTCAATCGCATCAGTTTATTTGCCCATGCTTGCAGATATGATTTTTTTAAGTTTTTGATGAGGAGAAGATGATGATTTTGTTGAATTTAAATAAAAAAATTAAAGGCGATTCAGTTTATAAAGGTTATGAAGACTGGATCTCGGTGCATAGCGTCAATTTTTCAATAACGCGGGGTATTAGCGGAGTTTCCGGTGGGGCGGATAGAAAAGTCGATTCTCCAATTATTTCGGATATTCCGATTTCTAAAAAACTTGATGTTGCATCTGTTTTCCTGATGATTCAGGCCGCATCCGGTATTAGTTTAGGAAAGGTGGAAATACATTTTGTGGAAGTCAGGGATGGCGCAGTGACGCCGTATCTGGAAATTGAATTAACCGAAGGAATTCTCGGTGGCTACAGTCTTGGCGGTAGTGGAAACGGGGAGGAAGCTGAGAGTTTTTTTATCAATCACATTGGCCTGAAAATGAAATACAACCAATTAAAAGATGGAAAAATTGTCGCTGCCGGCCAATGGCAAGGCATTGATATGAAAACATCCGAAAATGTAAGTAAATAATTTAAACCGCGGCTTTCCGGATGATTCGGTCTGATATTCATGTGATTGGAGGTGATCAATGCCATCTGTAACACAGCTCATCACTGAAGGCAGTCTTGAAGAGGCATTGAAAATGACTCAGCATAATATCAGACAAAATCCGGCTGATCCCAAACTGAGAATTTTGTTGTTTCAGTTGCAATGCGTTTCAGGGCTATGGGATAAAGCTTTAAATCAATTAAATGTGCTGCGGGATCTGGACGCTGCCAGCTTGTTGATGGTCAACACCTATGAGCAGGTTTTATTGTGCGAGGTATTACGCAGGGAAGTGTTTCTCGCCAAGCAAACCCCTTTGATTTTTGGTGAGCCTCAGCAATGGGTTGCTCAAATGCTGGAAGCTTTAAAACTGGAAACTCAGGGAGAGCATATAGAGGCGGAAGCGATACGGATGGAGGCCTTGCAACAGGCGTCTGCTAGTGGTGGAGAAATTGATGGCGACACATTCGAATGGATTGCCGACGCTGATAATCGCTTGGGACCAATGCTGGAGGCGATGATAAATGGCCGTTACTTCTGGATTCCTTTTCAGCAGATTCAGCAGATTGATATTGAAGCTCCCGAGGATTTACGGGATTTAGTATGGATACCGGCGCACTTTACCTGGATTAACGGCGGTGAAGTGAGTGGTTTGATCCCTTCCCGTTATCCGGGCTCAGAGCAGGCGGATGACCCGCGTATCAGACTGGCGCGTCTGACAGATTGGCAGGAGATCTCGGCTGGCGTCGCTCGCGGTTATGGGCAAAGACTGTTAGCGACAAATATCGATGATTATGCGCTGCTGAATATTCGCAAAATTCTATTCCATCACCGAGGATCGGAATAATGGCCGAACTGTTGCAGTCCGAACGTTTGCAGCCATCTTTGCTGGACAGGCTGACAGATGATCAGCCGCTGGCCGCTACGGAATCCCGGGAGCAAAGGGTTTTGTCTTCACGGCAGTTAAAGCAAAGTGTCCTGCGTGATTTAAGCTGGCTGTTGAATACCAGTGCTCTGGAACATTGCATCGACTTGAGCGAGTTTCCTTTTGTGGTTCGCTCAGTATTGAATTATGGTTCGCCGGTATTGGCCGGCGGCAGTTTGTCCGGTGTCGATGCGCTTGGCATTGCCGGAAAATTGAAAATGGCTATCGGTTATTTTGAGCCCAGAATCATGGCCGATACTCTGAAGGTGGAATTGATAGTCGACGAAAACGTCATGAGCGATAAAGCCTTGTCGTTCAAGATTGAAGGCGATTTGTGGGCGCAGCCTTTACCGTTGCATTTATACATACGTTCCGATATTGATCTGGAAACCGGTGAATTTACCGTCAAGGATTTAGGAAGTTAGGCCATGGACCCGCGTTTACTAAAATACTATAACCGCGAATTGCAACATGCCCGTGAAGTCGGAGCGGAGTTTGCGGCTGAGTTTCCCAAAATAGCTTCCAGATTGGGTATGGATACCTTTGAATGTTCCGATCCTTACGTTGAGCGTTTGTTTGAAGGTTTTGCCTTTATGGCGGCACGGGTTCAGTTGAAAGTGGATGCGGAGTTTCCTGAATTTACCCAGCAGCTAATGCAGATAATTTATCCGCATTATTTGGCCGCCACGCCTTCCATGACAGTGGTGGAGTTTAAGCCGGATTTAAAGGATGCCGGTCTGGCCAAAGGTTTTGTGATTCCCAAAGCCACCAGCCTGCGCAGTCAAATCAGCAAGGGTCAACAAACCGCTTGCGAATACCGTACTTCGCAGCCGGTACAATTGTTGCCGCTGCAAATAGCGCAAGTTGAATATTTGCCGACAATGGCTGCCGTCTCCAGCTATGGATTGGCTGCAGGCAAACATTTACAGCAAACCAAGGCCGCTATTCGCATTGTCTTGCAGAGTACTGCGGGTGTGCCTTTTCGGGATCTGCATCTGCCGAATTTGCCGTTTTTCTTACGCGGCGCAGGCGGTATTCCTTATCGATTGTATGAACAATTGCTGGCTAATAGTCATGGTTTGGCAGTCAAATTTCAACATAACTCGATTACGGAGTTTGGCTATGCCGATGGACGTCTGATGCGGGGTATGGGCTTTGATCACGCAGAGTCCTTATTGGAACATCCGCGGCGTTCCTTTGACGGTTATCGGATTTTGCAGGAATATTTCAGTTTTCCGGAACGTTATTTGTTCGTTGAAATGAACGGTTTGTCAAAGTTGGCGGCTGAATGTCATAGCGAGAAACTGGAAATTTTTGTATTGTTGAATCGTAGCGATAATCAATTGATCAACGCAATCAATCATACTAATCTGGCATTATTTTGCGCACCTGCCATTAATTTGTTTTCGAAAAGAGCTGACCGTATTCATATCGATCACCGTCAATCCGAATATCACATCGTGGTTGATCGCACCCGTCCCCTAGATTTTGAGGTATACAGCGTCGGCGAGGTCACCGGCTTCGATAGCGCCCAAAGCAGGGAGCAAGTGTTTTTACCTTTGTACGGCTCCAAATCGTCTTATCAAAGTCATAGTGAATCACGTTACTATACTTTACATAGACAAAAACGGATTTTGTCCGCCAGGCAGCGTCGCGATGGCGTGCGTTCCAGTTATATTGGCAGCGAATTATTCATTTCATTAGTCGATGCCGAACAAGCTCCCTATGCTTCGGAGATTAGTCAATTGGGACTGGAAACCCTGTGCAGCAATCGGGATTTGCCGTTGTTGATGCCGGTAGGGTTGGGTGAAACCGATTTCAGTTTACAAATCAGCGCTCCGGTTAAATCGATACGCTGTATTTCCGGTCCAACCAGGCCAATTCCGGCGGCCTATAGCAGTGACACCGTCTGGCGGCTGATTAATCATCTCTCTCTGAATTATTTATCCTTGATTGATACCGACGCCAAATCCGGCGCAGCCTCTTTACGTGAATTATTAAGGCTTTATGCTGATTTTCAAGAACCGGCAGTTAAAAAGCAGATCGACGGAGTGATCTCGGTAAATGCCAAAAACGTGGTGAGGCGGGTGGACAGCAAAGGACCTCTAGTCTTCGGAAGAGGTTTGGAAATCACAGTGTTGCTTGATGAATCGGCGTTTGAAGGTGGCGGCTATTTTCTGTTGGGCGCGGTATTGGAACAATTTTTTAGCCGTTATGTTTCTATTAATTCCTTTGTGGAAACCGTGATCAAAACTACTGATCGTGGCGAAGTGGCGCGTTGGCCCACGAGAATCGGATGTCGGCAAACGATTTAGAGTCTCAACTTGAGCATGCGGCCGGCAGCTTCGATTTTTTTGAGGCCATGCGTTTGCTTGAATGCCTAAATGCCGATAAACCCAGGCTGGGAACCGCGTTAAAGGCTAGTGATGATCCTGTGCGTTTATCGCAATTACCTGAACTGGAATTTCCGGCCTCGGCGATATCGGCCTATGGCGATGCGGCAAACCGTCACGGCGTGCCGCGGCTAAGTGTCAATTTTATGGGACTGTTCGGTCCTAATGGCCCTTTGCCTTTGCATATTACCGAATATGCCAGAGAAAGGCTTAGACACCATCATGATCCGACCTTGTCCGGATTTGCGGATATTTTTCACCACCGCATGATCTGTTTGTTTTACCGGGCTTGGGCCAATGCCAGACCAGTGGTGAATTATGATAGGCCGGAGTCGGATCGGTTTGCATTTTATATTGGGGCCTGTTTGGGGCTGGCCGATACCGCCAGCCGCAATCGCGATGCGCTGGACGACAAGGCGAAACGGTTTTATGCCGGGCATTTCGGAGGTCAAACCAAGCATGCCGAAGGTCTGCGAGCCATTATTTCAGATGTGCTTTGTCAGCCGGTTGAAATCGAAGAGTTTGTTGGAGAATGGATGGCAATACAGCCGGATGATCAAACCCGGTTGGGGGTCAGCGCCGATAAGGCCGGTTTAGGGCAAACCGCGTTAATAGGGGCTTCGGTTTGGGGCTGTCAGCATAAATTCAGATTGGTGCTGGGACCGTTGACATTGGCGGTATATTTGTCTTTATTGCCCGGCCAGGCGCTTTTGGCGCAACTGGTGGCGATTGTGCGCAATTATATCGGCGATGAGTTGGTGTGGGATGCCAAACTCATTCTGGAAAACCGGCAAATTCCCAGGGAAATAGCCCTTGGGAAAGCCATCGTTTCCGATTGTCCGGGCATTGATGCAGAAGCCAGGTTGGGCTGGAGCATGTGGCTTGGGCCGCGCCGCAGTCACTTGGATGGCGATGATCTACGGTTAAACCCGTTTGTCGGAGTTGAGGTGTATTAATGAGGTTTTTTTCGGCAGCAACGTAACGGCATAGGCGCTAAATAAGGCGCGGCGCATCAATCGCGACCGATGCGCTTAATCATTATAAAAAAGTTAACAAAAAGTTTATCAGGCCAAAATTTCAACGAGACGGAACATAAATACAATGGCAGACATCAGCAGAGTCAAATTATTCGGGAAATTAAACGGGGTTTGCTATAAAGCTGTGGAAGGGGCAACGGTTTTTTGCAAATTAAGAGGCAATCCTTATGTTGAGCTGGTGCATTGGCTGAGCCAGTTAATGCAATTGCCGGATTCCGATTTGCATAGGCTGATCAGGCATTACCAGCTGGATACTGCGGTAATCGCTAAAGAAATAACTCAGTGTCTGGATCGTTTACCCAGAGGTTCAACCACTATTTCCGATTTTTCCCAGCAGTTGGAAGACAGTATTGAACGCGCCTGGGTTTATTCGACGCTGATGTATGGGGAAAGTCAGGTGCGTAGCGGCCATTTGTTGGTAGGCCTCTTGAAAACCAAACATCTGCGTAATGAATTGCTGGAGATTTCCGCAGAGTTCGGAAAAATCAAAGCCGAGTTGCTTAGCGAAGAGCTTTCCAACATCACCGCCGGTTCGCCGGAACAAGGGCTGACTGCTACCGATGGTTTTCAGGCCGGCGTTGCTCCTGGTGACGCCAGTGGCGCAATAGCGCCGGCGGCTATGGGCAAACAGGAAGCCTTGAAACAGTTTACCGTGGATTTAACCGAACAAGCCAGAACCGGCAAGATAGATCCTATTGTCGGCCGTGATGAAGAAATCCGCCAGGTCATCGATATTCTGATGCGCCGCCGCCAAAACAATCCGATATTAACCGGGGAGGCCGGAGTCGGTAAAACCGCAGTGGTCGAAGGCTTTGCCCTGAAAATTGTCGCCGGGGATGTGCCGCCATCCTTGCGGGATGTGACCTTGCGAACCCTGGATGTGGGTTTGTTGCAGGCAGGCGCCAGCATGAAAGGTGAGTTTGAAAACCGTTTGCGCCAAGTCATTGAAGAAGTGCAAGCCTCCGCCAAACCCATCATCCTGTTCATAGACGAAGCCCATACTCTGGTCGGCGCCGGCGGAGCGGCCGGCACCGGCGACGCCGCTAATCTGCTAAAACCTGCCCTGGCGCGAGGACAATTAAGGACGGTGGCGGCAACTACCTGGGCCGAATACAAGAAACATATTGAAAAAGATCCGGCCTTGACCCGGCGTTTCCAAGTGGTGCAGATTCATGAGCCCAGCGAGGAAAAAGCCATAGGTATGATGCGCGGCTTGGTATCTGTTCAGGAAAAACACCATCAGGTATTGATTTTGGACGAAGCTTTGGAAGCCGCCGTGAAACTTTCTCATCGCTATATTCCGGCCAGACAATTACCGGACAAGGCTGTCAGCCTGCTGGATACCGCCTGCGCCCGGGTTAGTATCAGCCAGCATGCGGTGCCGGCTACGGTAGACGACAGCCGCAAACGTATTGAAGCGTTGAATACCGAGCTCGACATCATTAATCGTGAAAAAGCAGTGGCGGTCGACGTTTCGGCAAGAGAGCCGTTAGTGATTGAAAAGCTGGAATTCGAACAACAACGTTTGGCGGAACTGGAACAGCGCTGGCAGGCTGAAAAACAACTGGTGGACCAAATTTTGGAATTGCGCAGCAAGCTTAGAGCGCAGGGGCAGGCTGTAGATAAAATTGAAACCGGGCCGTCCGCGCAAACCGGTCAGCCTGTCACATCCGATGATCAGCAACGCCTAGTTTGGCAGACAGAGTTGAAAGCACTGCAATCCCGGTTGCATGAGCAGCAGGGTGAGGCTCCGTTAATTCTGCCGACTGTCGATCAACATGCTGTGGGGGCGGTAGTTCAGGACTGGACCGGAATTCCGGTGGGACGCATGGTCAAAAATGAAATTGAAACCGTACTGAAACTGGCGGATTTTCTGGAACAACGTATTATCGGTCAGCGCCATGCCCTGGAAATGATTGCCAAACGCATACAAACTTCCAGAGCCGGGCTGGATAATCCCAATAAACCTATCGGCGTATTCATGCTGGCCGGGACTTCCGGGGTCGGCAAAACCGAAACCGCCCTGGCTTTGGCCGAGATTTTGTATGGCGGTGAACAGAATGTCATCACCATTAATATGAGCGAATATCAGGAAGCCCATACCGTTTCTTCCCTGAAAGGCGCGCCTCCAGGTTATGTGGGTTATGGCGAGGGCGGCGTACTGACCGAGGCAGTGAGAAGACGTCCGTATAGTGTAGTATTGTTGGATGAGGTGGAAAAAGCGCATCCCGATGTTCATGAAATCTTTTTTCAGGTGTTCGACAAAGGCTGGATGGAAGATGGCGAAGGCCGGGTGATCGACTTTAAGAATACCCTGATATTGCTGACCACCAATGCCGGCACCGATTTGATCGGCAATTTATGCAAGGACCCGGATTTAATGCCGGAACCGGAAGGCATGGCCAAGGCATTGCGGGAACCTTTGTTAAAAGTTTTTCCACCGGCCTTGCTGGGCCGTTTGGTGGTGATTCCTTACTATCCGCTGAATGACGAAATGATAGGGGCTATTACCAGATTACAATTACGGCGGATCGAAAAACGCATCGCCGAACATCATAAAATACCATTCAGTTACGATGAAGATGTCATTAAGTTGATAGCCAGCCGTTGTACTGAACTGGAAAGTGGCGGCAGAATGATAGACGCTATTTTGACTAACACCATGCTGCCTAGCATCAGTGCGGAATTTTTAACACGGA
>CAVUMJ010000079.1:0-8597 GCA_963741375.1 uncultured Pseudomonadota bacterium | reverse complement strand
GCTGCCCGCAATCCGGGATAGGTGACCAGATTCTGGTAACCAAGTACCAGCAACAAGGAGGCAAAGGCGGGTACGGCATAGGCCGGCTGAAGCTAACTCATCCACCGCTCCCGCTGGCTCCAGTTTCCAAGGCTCCGGGGCTTGCGGGACGCATGCTTTCGGCTTGTTATTATTAAGACTTTTTCAAACAGCTCGCCGCTTCGATATGGTTGTTCAACCTCAATTGGTGTTATTGCAAAAAACCCTGTTGAATATAGAAGGGCTTGGACGCGAGCTTTATCCTGAGCTGGATTTATGGCAAACCGCCAAACCCTTTTTAGAAAAATGGTTCCAGCAACGTATGGGACCAACAGCCAAAATCAAGGAATTGCTGTCCAAGCTGCCGGAAATCACCGAGCAATTACCGGACTTTCCGGCCCTGGTTCTACATGCATTTCAAAGCACTGCGCAATTACAGCAACAAATGCAGCAGCAAAACAAAGAAATAGCTCAGCTGCGCAAACAAATTAAACAGAACAGCAAGGTCAATCTTCTGGCGCTATTAACTGCTGCTTTGATGATCAGCGCTGCACTATTGATTCGAACACTTCCGGCGATTAATGGTTAGTCTGCGCAACCATTAAAATGATTGAATCCGGCCTATTAGAGTCTGATTAAATTGAATCATATCAATCAAACACATCTCCCCAATCCGGGGGCGGCTGGTCCGGATCAAGTACTTTCATATTGCCTGTACTTTGAATTTCCTCTACTTTAGTTTTAATCTTGCCGCCGGCTTGACGAGTTTCGGCATTTGTACCAGGGTATTCATATAGATAACTATCCAATAACTCGCATAAGCTGCTGTAAAAATCATCCAGGTTGCTGTGCATTTCATAATCTATAAATTTGATCAGAAATTGTTTTTCAGCATCGCAGAGTATTTCCGCCAAATCCTCGGCGGAATCAACATCAAGTTTGCGGTTGTCCATCAAAGCCGTCGCGATTTTTTCTATTCTTTCCGGCTGATGATTTTTAACTTCATCTATCAGATTTTCCAAGGCAACATCGCGCTGTTTTTTTTTGTTGCGGCTGACAATCAGCAAAGTAATCAACGCAACCAATATGGCCAACACCAATTCAATCACAACAACCAGAATGGTTTCCTGAATCATGTCTCTTCCAGATCAGTAAAATTGCTCTCGATTTTTTTTTCGACTTTTTGAAAAATCTGCATCATTTTGGCAGAACTGTTTTCCAATTCCAGAGCAGTCTGAGATCCGCTAAAAACTCTAGTATATTCAGCAGTAATCTCATCTATGGTTTGCATGGCCGTATCTAACTGTTTCACTAACTGCTGATTAATTTGTTGCAGGCTCTCAGCACTGCCAGGATTCATCATTGTAGAATTTTGACTTGATAATAATCCTGAATCAATTTCTGCCAAAATTTTGCAAAAAGGTTCAGATAAATTTGAGATTAACTGATCGATTTCCGACAACAGCGATGGTGTTCGTTGCAAAAACATTTGAATAACCCGTTGCATCAGAGCCCGTTCCGAAGCATTAACCTCATGAACGATTGCAATGACTTTTTGATCATCCAGATATGAGTTTTTTAACAGAACCTCTTCAAGCAAACGATTCTTGAATTCTCCCTGTTCGTTTAATTTACTGATAAATTTATCTATCTCTAACATTTCGGAATGGGATTTTCGTTTGCTGATAAACACCATTACCAATATCAGTAGTATCGAAACGGCCAGCGCTTCTAACAATAAAGCCCACAAAGCCGGATTAAAATCCATCATGATAATTTCTCCAATATTTCTTGTTGTCTTTTGTCATTGGCATTTTTATAAATTCGGTAAATCAAAAAACCACTTCCGATCAAGATGGCATTAATAGCGAAAACAATACCGGCAATTACTAGCCAACTTATTGAATCATCTGTTGGTTCCGGGTGATTTTCTTCAGATTTTTCGGAATGCTGAACATTTTTTTCAGTTGCGGCATGCTCGGCTTCATTGCCGGCAATATCCGCTGCTTTTGAAAAGAAACTGTCATCAATTGTAATCGGTTTAATATTGGGTGAAATGGCTTTGCCATCTACAGTTTTAGCTAGAATATTAAAACTTACCGTGGTCACCGTTTCGGCGGGCAGATTTTCCAATTCCAATGCCAAAATGCCATTTTGATTAGTCACTTTTCGGGTTTCCGGGGCTATTTCCCCTTGAACGACATTTGCAGAAATAACCAAACTATTACCGTCAACTATTGATAAATCCGGTAGAAACTTTATGGTTACATCCCGCTTATGGGCTGCTTTTTGGATTTCTAAATGAACAACTTCCGCAAAAACCTGTATTTCTTCAACATCTTCCCTTTTAAAAGTTTTGCCATCAGCCAAGACTTTTAACACATGTTTTCCTGCAGATAGGTTGTTAATCGTATCGCCAAAATAACCCGGTTGGTTTGCAATAGCTTGCAGACTGATCGCTGCTTGCTGGTCCACAATCAGGCTAACTGATATTAATCCTAAAAAGTTACTATCCGTAATCAGTTTCTGCTTATCCATAAAATTTACTTTTAGGGAAACCGAGTCTTTTTCGGATATATAATTTGGTATTTCATTTACCTGCATTTTTAGATCAGTCACAATCATAACCTGATCATCGGGGTCCATGCCTGCATCAAGACGCCATTGACCAACAACCGGTTTTTTAATGGTAATCAGATCATAGCCTGGGGTTTCCAACCATGCTACATTACCTGATGCCGTTTGTTTATTGATTTTGCTTTGATCCGGCGTATACAGAACACTAGGCGCAGAACTAGGCTTTTTAAAAACAAGTGTCGAAAACTCTTCTACACCGCTATCCACTGCAAATTGATTTCCTTGTAACGGCAAATGCTCTTTTGGCGCGGCTTTAAGAAGCAATTTTAAAAATGCACGCTGTAAATCATCTGCAGACACGGAAATTTGCGACCAACCATCTGTAGCGAACGCCAGTTTGTCCAATAACTCTTTATCAGCCTGATTCGATAGGGCTATGGTCAATACTTTGATTTTTTCCTGCTGCAACTTTGGTAACCATTCACTGAGGATACGTTCTCTGGAGTCTGCGCTAACCATAATATCCTTGGAGATATCGACAAAACCATCCGTCAATATAATCAGATTCTTAGCGCCATTGCCTTTAAACCCATCTTTTAAAACAGTTTGAATGGCTTTTTCAAGATCGGTATAAAGTCCTTTGGAATGAATCCCAGACGACAACTTGATTGCCTGATTTTTCCAATTGGCGTCCACTGCGTCCGTTTCAGTCAATTTTTTCGTATTTTCATCGAACAACCAGATTGCAGTGCTGATTTTATCCGGTAATAGATTAATCATTAGCCGGGTTGCTTCCACTCTTAAATTATGCGGATCGTTTTGTTTCATGCTACCAGAAACATCAATCAAAACCTGAATTTCATCCTGCTCAGGCCTTTCTAAAGACTGACTCCGCACAATACCAACATACAAAGTTAGCAACATACCGATAAGAAAGAGGATAGCCTTATTCATAAATAGTTTGCTGGAATTGCAAATACAGATAACTATAGTCTATTAATCCGGCAAAACACGAACTCTTATTCAAGTCAGCTTATAATTAAACTTATATAATAAGCATACTAATTTTTAAGTAAGGAGAAAATATGTCTATTAAAAGAATGGTCGATCTTGATTTGACAGGCAAACGGGTTTTAATCCGTCAGGATCTAAATGTACCTGTAAAAGATGGCAAAGTCACCAGTGATTTGCGTATTCAAGCTAGTGTGCCAACTGTAAAAGCGGCATTGGCAGGTGGTGCGGCAGTGATTTTAATGTCCCATTTGGGCCGTCCAAACGAAGGCGAGTACGATGAAGAATCCAGCTTAAAACCAGTTGCCGAACGCTATACCGAATTACTGGGCCAACCTGTCCGTCTGGTAAAAGACTGGCTGGAAGGCGTAACAGTCGAAAAAGGTGAAGTGGTTTTATGCGAAAATGTCCGTTTCAATAAAGGTGAAAAGAAAAATAGCCCTGAACTGGGTCAAAAAATGGCGAATTTGTGCGACATTTTCGTTATGGATGCGTTTGGCACCGCTCACCGCGCCGAAGCTTCTACTCACAGTGTGGCGGAGCATGCAAAAGTTGCCTGCGCCGGTCCGCTACTTGCCGCAGAACTGGATGCTTTAGGCAAGGCTTTAGAGCATCCGCAACATCCTTTGGTTGCGATTGTTGGCGGCTCAAAAGTTTCTACAAAACTAACTGTTCTGGAATCTTTATCAACCAAAGTAGACCAATTGATCGTTGGAGGCGGCATCGCCAATACTTTTATCGCTGCAGCAGGCTTTCCGGTTGGCAAATCCCTGTATGAGGCGGATTTGATACCGGAAGCTCAACGATTGATAGAATCCGCTCGTCAGCGTGGCGCTGATATTCCAATTCCGGTTGATGTGGTTGTTGCAAAAGAATTTTCCGAAACAGCGGTTGCCACTGTCAAAAAAGTTAGTGAAGTTACTGACGACGATTTAATTTTGGATATAGGTCCGGAAACGTCCAAACAATACGCTAAAATCCTGGAAACAGCCGGCACCATTGTCTGGAATGGCCCTGTTGGCGTTTTTGAAATAGACCAGTTCGGTGAAGGCACCAAATCCATTTCGCTAGCCATAGCTGCTAGCCCTGCCTTTTCGATTGCTGGCGGTGGCGATACCTTAGCCGCTATCGATAAATATGGGATTGCTGAGCAAGTTTCTTACACTTCAACCGGCGGAGGAGCTTTCCTTGAGTTTTTGGAAGGCAAAGAATTACCAGCTGTGACTGTACTGAAAAACAGAGCCTAACCGCTCTTTTATCCGGATATTATTCAAGGGCGAACAATTACCCGATGATTGTCTCGCCCTCTAATAGCAGAGCAAATCATATTGACTTGCCAAAGAATTGAACAATGTTTAATTATACCCTATACTCACCCTCTAAATTGACTCATCATCTGAAACAGATACGCCTTAGGTAAATTTTATGCTGAAGTTTTTTTTACGTCTGCTACTGACCATTGTCTATAAAGTTAAAGTAATTGGTCTGGAAAATTACGCTTTAGCAGGCCGGCGGGTTTTGATTGTCGCCAACCACGCGTCTTTTCTTGATCCCCTACTTCTGGGCGTTTTTTTACCCGATGACATTACTTTTGCTATCGATACAAAGATTGCTGAACGCTGGTGGCTCAAGCCCTTTCTAGGGCTATCCAAAGTTTTTCCAATGGATCCGACTCATCCAATATCACTTAAAGCTTTGATTACTCACTTACAAAATGACAACAAAACAGTGATTTTTCCGGAAGGACGCATTACCGCCACCGGTGCTTTGATGAAAATTTACGATGGCCCGGGTATGGTGGCCGACAAATCAGGCGCAATGATTTTACCTATTCGTATAGATGGCGCAGAGTATACGCCATTTTCCAAGTTGCGTAATATTGTGCGCTTACGTTGGTTTCCGCCAATCACCATTCATATTCTGCCGCCTACCCAAATAGCTACTCACGGGGAAATCAGCTGTAGAGCCCGCCGCAAACATAGCGGACATATTCTGACAGATATTATGACGGAAATGATGTTTGCGACCAGCAAAACCCGTCAAACCATTTTCTCAGCATTGCTGGACGCCAGAAAAATACATGGCGGCAAACATTGCATGGCGGAGGACCTAGAGCGCATCCCTATGAGTTATAACGACCTGATTACCAAAAGCATCATTGTCGGCAAACTGATCAAGACCATTAGCCAATCCGATGAAAATATCGGGGTGTTGTTGCCAAACAGCTGTAAAACTTTAGTAGTGATTCTAGGTGTGCAACTCTATACCCGCATTCCGGCAATGTTGAATTTTTCTATCGGTGTAGCCGCTATGATTTCGGCCTGTCAGACCGCCAAAATCAACACAGTTCTTAGCTCGCGTAAATTCATCGAACTAGCCAACTTAAAAAATGAAGCGGAAACCTTATCACAACATGTCAAACTGATTTATCTGGAAGATTTGGCTACTTCAGTTTCAGTCTTCAATAAACTATATGGTTGGTTATTGGGAAAAACCGCCGGATTTTGGTACAAAACCGATAGTTTTGCCTGTGATAACGCTGCTGTAGTGTTATTTACTTCAGGGTCGGAAGGCGAACCTAAGGGGGTAGTGCTATCTCATGCCAATATCCTGGCCAACCATAAGCAAATCAAGGCCAGAATAGATTTTACGCCAGAGGATGTGATATTGAATTATTTACCGATTTTTCACTCTTTCGGATTTACGGTCGGAACACTTCTGCCCGTTCTGAATGGCATGACCAGTTTTTTTTACCCTTCGCCGCTGCATTACAGCATCATACCGGAAATCGCTTACGAAATTGGCGCCACTATCATGTTTGGAACCAACACATTTTTGGCGGCATATGCAAAAAAAGCGCATCCATACGATTTTTATAAAATGCGCTATGTGGTGGCTGGAGCAGAAAAATTACAGGAAAGCACCAGAACGACCTGGCTCAATAAATTCGGTATACGCATTCTGGAAGGATACGGCGCCACTGAAACCGCTCCGGTCACTTCCGTCAATACGCCTATGGACTACAAAGCTGGCAGTGTCGGTCGTTTTTTACCTGATATGCTATATAAACTTGAACCTGTTCCCGGCATAGAAAACGCAGGCAAACTGCATGTGGCCGGCCCTAATATCATGAAAGGCTACCTGCTGGCTGACCAACCCGGCGTGTTGGTCCCGCCCTCCTCTCCTATATACGGTGATGGTTGGTATGACACCGGAGATATCGTTCATGTCGATGAAGAAGGTTACATCATCATTCAAGGCAGAAGCAAAAGATTTGCTAAAATCGGTGGAGAAATGGTTTCATTAACCGCGGTAGAACAAATTGCTTTGCAAGCTTGGCCGGCTGCTCAACATGCCGCAGTTAGTCTGCCCGACCCGAAAAAAGGCGAACAGTTAATCTTGCTGACCACACATAAAACCGCAACAATCAGGCTGTTAACCGATGCATCTCCAGGAGTTGCTTCAATCAGTTTACCTAAAAAACTTTTTGTGGTGGAAAAGATACCTGTTTTAGCAACTGGTAAAACTGACTATCCTAGTTGTACATCTTTTGCAGCAGAGCTGATGGAATATAGTCAAGCTTAGCTTTCCACAATCAATGTTTTTTGGGACTTGGGTTCACTATTATTATGAACAAATTTATTTACCCTTTACTGATCGCCCAATTTTTGTCCGTATTTGCCGACAACACCCTGCTCTTCACAGTAATTGCACTTGTCATGCAATCCAGCCAGCCACCCGACTGGTATGTTCCGGCTCTACAAAGCGTATTTTTAGTCGGGTTTGTCGTATTAGCTCCCTGGGTTGGAGCTTTCGCAGATCATCATGCCAAATCCAGAGTACTGGTATTTGCCAACATTATTAAAGCCGGTGGCGCCGGTTTGTTACTGCTACATGTCGAACCGCTGATTGCTTATTGTATAGTCGGGGTTGGCGCGGCAGTATACAGCCCGGCTAAATATGGGATTTTACCTGAACTGGCCGGACATCATTTACTAGTCAAGGCTAACAGTCTTATTGAAGGCTCTACCATCTTAGCTATATTAGTTGGAATGGTGGCTGGGGCGAAAGTTGCAGATGCATCCATTTTCCTGGCATTATGCATGGCAGTTTTGTTATACCTGATTTCAGCATTAACCAGTCTGATATTACCGAAAAAAATCAGCAAAACCACCTCGGCAAACTCTAAAATAACCTTATTTTATCTAGAGGTTTGCTCTTTTTTAAAACACCCGCGCACTCGATTTAGCGTACTTGGCGGTTCGATGTTCTGGGCCACTGCCGCATGCGTACGCGTCATTATCATCGCCTGGGCTCCTTTGGTGCTGATGACTCGCAACGCCAGTGATATTGCCGAGCTTACTTTGTTTCTGGCCTTAGGTATTATTGCCGGCGCTGCTTTGGCGCCAAGACTGATACCTCTGGAACATTTACGCCGTGCACGCTTCTCGGCATACGTTATGGCAGCCATGATTATTACTTTGGCATTGACTGATACCGTTCTAAGCGCCCGGATAGTGCTGTTTTTTATGGGCACGGCTGGAGGTTTGTTTATTGTACCCATCAACGCTGCGGTTCAGGAGCTTGGTCAACAAAGCATAGGCAGCGGTAGCGCAGTCGCCATGCAGAATTTCTTTCAAAATGCCGCTATGCTTTTATCGGTAGGCATTTACACTTTTGCAACTTCCCAACAAATTACTCCGGTTACCGCATTAATTAGCCTGGGTTGCCTGCTCATACTGGCAACCACATTGCTTATGCTGCATGTGCCGGAATCGGTTAATCCTGTTTCCAACCCAGAATAAAGTTTTTAACCAGCATATCCACCGCCAATTCACTGTTTTGAATTCCTGCGCGGTCAAGATGACCATTCAAGGATAGAATACAAATGCCATGCACACCGCACCACAAGCTTCTGGCAGCCAAATTGGACAGATCATCTTCTATGTCCGGTTTTAATTTTTTAAATAATTCTTCTATAGGCTCAAATA
>CAVUMJ010000078.1:0-5129 GCA_963741375.1 uncultured Pseudomonadota bacterium | reverse complement strand
TTTGTACTTACTCGTAGATTACGTATTGCTAACTAATTGAAATCCTTCATTTAGAAAAGTCGTAAAAACTTCAAGCATGACAGGCAAACCCACCCAAATCAATACCATCCCTAACAAGATAGTTATTGGAAATCCCACCCCGAAAATCTGTAATTGCGGAGCTGCCTTGGAAGCTATTCCAAAGCTGATATTGATAAATAATAACGAAGCCATCACTGGTAATGCCAGCAATACGCCATCAGCAAAGATCTGACTACTCCAGGAAATAATCCGCCACAAATCCGATTTTTCCAAAGCTAAAACTGCAATTGGTAAGGAGTGGAAACTTTGCACCAACATTTCTATCATTAGCAAATGTCCGTCAATTGCCAAAAATGACAAACTGGAAGTAATAACGAAAAATTGAGCAATCACTGGAACTTGTACGCCAGTAGTGGGGTCAACCAACGACGCAAATCCAAGCCCCATACTGTATGCGATATATTGGCCTGCAAACAGCATGATCGAAAATACCATAGTCAAAATAAAGCCGGCACTGATCCCAAGCACAATCTGTTGAACAGTAATGACTAAGCCTTGAAATCCAAAGACATCAACAGCCGGGATGGTTGGTAGCGTTGGAAAAATCACCAGGGTAATCAACAATCCTGCCAGGATTTTGATTGGAGCGGGTAAACTACTCACACCCAAAACCGGCATGGCAATAAACATTGAACTGATCCGAACGAACGGCCATATGAATGAAGCTAGATAGCCTAACAATTCTTCTTCAGTAAAATTCATCCGATTAAAGTTGGGATTTCACGCAATAACTCTTGGAAAAAATCAATAAGCATTTGCAGCATGTTTGGACCGGCAATCATCAGCACTATGATAATAGTGGCCAATTTAGGTATGAATGTCAGGGTTTGTTCCTGAATAGAAGTTGCAGCTTGCAACATGGATATTAACAAACCCACAATTAAAGAAGCTAGCAGGATAGGCCCCATTAATTTCAAGCAAATCACTACAGTTTGTTCTGCAAGCGTACTAATAGTATCAGGATTCATATCGTATTCTCCCGCTAAACGTAAAAACTTGCAGCCAACATTTCCAATACCAATGACCACCCATCAGCTAAAACAAACAACATGATCTTGAAAGGCAATGACACAATCATAGGAGACAACATCATCATACCCATAGACATTAAAACGCTTGCCACTACCATATCTATCACTAAAAACGGTAAAAACAGCACAAAACCAATCTGAAAAGCAGTTTTAAGTTCACTCGTCAAATAGGCGGGCAATAACATGGAGAAAGGTACGTCTTCCGGTTTATTAATGTTGTCTTTACCGGAAATTCTCACAAACATATCAATATCGGTTTCCCTGGTCTGCTTCAGCATAAATTGTTTCAAGGGTTCTGAAGCTTTTTGTAAGGCTGTCAGCGTATCAATTTTTTCTTCCATATAAGGCTGCACCGCATTTTCATTAATTTTTTCCATTACAGGCATCATAATGAAAGCGGTAAGAAACAAGGACAACCCCAACAAAACCTGATTACTAGGTGTTTGAGCTGCGCCAATAGCCTGTCGAAGCAAACTCAAAACGATCATAATCCTGGTAAAAGAAGTCATGGATAATAACAACGCCGGCAGTAGAGTCAGCATTGTCATTAAAGCTAATATTTGGATCGTTACAGAATAGTTTTGTCCACCTTGAGGGCCGCCTGTGACAGTCACGGCATTAATGCCTGGAGTAGCGGCAAATACTGATTCCGAACAACAAATTGTAAATACTACAATTATTGAAACTCCGATCATGAATCTACGCATCTGTCTTACCTTGCATAAGTTGACTTAATTTTTCTGAGAAAAGTGAACTATCTTTCTCGTTTGTTTGAGTGAGAAAAAGTCGCTGCTCGCCTTCCAATTCCAGCAATTTATCAATTCTACCAGCCGTCACTCCCAGTAATAACTGCTTTTCCCCGACTTTAACTAAAACCAGTTTTTCCCGCATACCAAGTGACAATCCGGATATGATTGAAAGCTGACCTTTGCCAAGTAATGATAAGCCGCCACTTTTACGAAACAGCCAAACTATCACAAAAAAAATTGCCAAAACAAACATCAACACCAATACCGAACTCAATAAATCCGGAGTTGACCAGGATTTATTCATGGTCTTAGACGGGTTTACTGCTTCATCAGCCCAAGCCCCAAAAGAAAAAAACCAGCTGATGCATGCTGCATTAACAGGATTCTTTAACATCAACCAAGCTTTCTGACCCGTTCTGACGGGCTAATGATATCAGTCAAACGAATGCCGAACTTATCGTTTACCACCACAACTTCTCCATGGGCAACCAGTGTGCCATTAACCAGAACATCCATAGGCTCGCCTGCAAACCGGTCTAATTCAACAACTGAACCTTGATTCAATTGCAATAGATTTCTGATGTTAATTTTGGTTCTGCCAATTTCCAATGATAATGTTACCGGAACATCAAGAATGACATCCAACTTGACTTCGCCAGATGAACCTCCATATTCCCGGCGCTTTTGTTGTTCGCCCAAATTTGGAAACTCTGCAGACGTAACGCCTGCGGATTGCTCTTTCATAGCTTCGCCCCAATCAGCAGAACTGTCACCAGCCTGCTCACTCATTGCTGCAGCCCAATCATCGCCAATTTCTTCGTCGCCTTCGCTCATGCTTGTCTTTCCAAAACGTTATAAGTTATCAAGCGAAACTTTTTCGACTATTTCGATAGCATAATTGCCATCTGATAGCCCAAGCTTGCCTCTAAATACCGGAACATCCTCAACTTCCAACAACACAGTTTCCGGCATCTCAATTGGGATCACGTCACCCTTCTTTAATTCAATTATTTCACTGATAGCCATTTCCTTTTCTATCAATTTGCTGTTTAAAGTCACTTCACTTCGCATGATTTCAATTCTCAACGATTCCTGCCAACGACCATCCACCTCGCCGCGATCACTGGTTACCGCATCAAGTAACTCTCTAATCGGTTCAATCATGGTATAAGGCATAGCAATATTAATATCGCCGCCGCCGCCTTCAAGTTCTACGTGAATTGTTGAAATAACTACAATTTCAGAAGGACTGACTATATTTGCAAATTGCGGATTGACCTCCGAATTAATATAACCAAAATCAATATCCATCACCGGTTTCCAAGCTTCTGCCAAATCTTTGAAAACCATTTCAATGATTAATCGAATAATCCGCATCTCCGTCGGTGTAAATTCCCGGCCTTCCACTTTGTTGTAGAACTGACCGCCACCGCCAAAAAAATTATCCACTGCAGTAAAAACAAAACGCGGCTCCATGACTATCAACGCTCTTCCCCGTAATGGAGACATACGGATGACATTTAAGTTGGTTGGAACGAATAATCCCTGAATAAACTCGGAAAATTTTTGTACCTGGATGCCTGAAACCGAAATTTCTGCTGCGCGCCGTAAAAAATTAAATAATGAAATGCGAAATAGACGAGCAAATCGCTCATTAACCATTTCCAAGGTTGGCATACGGCCACGAACAATTCGTTCCTGACTGGTAAAATCATAAGCCCTGGCGCCCTGCTTGCCACTGGCGTCCGAAGCATCTGTTTCAACATCGCCCTCATCAACGCCATGAAGCAATGCATCGATTTCATCCTGAGATAAAAGATCTGCAGTTGACATTATTGCATCACGAAATCGGAGAAATACACATCTTTAATCGAACTTTTTCCAGACATTTTCTCCATAACTTTACTTATTTCAGTCACCATTAATGCTCTTAACGCCTGTTTACCTTCAGTCGTTTTAAGTTTATCTGCACCCATGGAGCTAATCGCCATCAACAAATTATTACGTATCATTGGATCATTCTTCTTTAACACCGCTACGCCTGTTTCACCTTTTAGAAGTATTGATATCGATATTTTTATGGCTTTTGCACTACTGCCGGCTGGAAAGTCAACTATTAGCGGCGGAGTTGACAAATCATAAAATACATCGGGCTCAGCTTTCTCATCCTGTTCCGCTTCTTCCTTGTGCTCTTCTTCACTATGCTTTTCTTTAGCCTTTTCTTTGTGAGCTGGTTTTGCAGATTTTTGCATATAAAAATATCCGCCGGCGCCACCGCCGATCAACAACAAGACAGCAGATATAATAATGATCAATTTCTTGGGTGATTTTTTTGTTTCTTTAATTTCTTGAGCTTCAGCCATCTTTTATCCTCTTACTTTGCCCATGCATAAAGCAGACCAAAAACTTTACATAAAATAATTTAATGATTATTCAAGTTAATCAATCTTAGAGTTTTCTCAATTATTCTTGAGAAAACACGGTGTTTGAAAAAAAATCAACAGAACTTTGCAAATAGCTTATCAAGAAAAGCAAGTAAATGACTGTTTTTGTATCCATTCAAGCGCAAATAATGTCAAATTTTTGACTCAAAACCAGCCTCGAAGTAAAGTAAGAATACCCTATTCGATCTTTTATTCAAGTTTAGCAAAGCAGCATTGTCAATTAATGTTGCCATACCAAATTAGATTAATATTAGCAAATGGATAGAAGTGAACTGATTAATTTTTTAATATTAAATCTGTTTTAAAACTTCCGGAATTAGCAATACGGTTCAGCTATGCTGCTGCGCCAAAGTGAAGGCCAAAAGCGTGAGCGCTATCATATTATCCTTGAAACCGGAGTCAACCCAATGATGATTCAAAGGTTGAACAATGCTGACATGGAGTTATAAATACCAATTCACCTATTCGGGAAAATTTTTGTTGACTGAGGATAATACCCATCAATTGGCAATTAACCTTATTTCAGTGTGCTGTATATAGAGGTGGACGCGACAAAGCTTGGACTCGGGCAGATTAAGCGCGAGATATGTTACTGTGACAAAAAAGATCATTTCCACCATTTCAACACTAAATTGGATGCAGGGTACGCTACATAGAGATGTATTGTGGTGGAAATAATCAATTTGCTAAAGTTGGCAATCGCCTTTTAAATTTAAAACTAGATGCCGTGACTACTAAATTTACAATGTGTCGACAGCATTCAATTCGCGAAATGCTTGTTCCAGACGAGTCACCATGCTAACCTGAGCGGCACGTTGCCAAAC
>CAVUMJ010000077.1:0-5846 GCA_963741375.1 uncultured Pseudomonadota bacterium | reverse complement strand
AATGTTTATTGTGATTGTTCAACAACTGGTTTTGTTTCTCGACAACAAAAACGAGTTGCAGCTTATTATCGATATGCCAAAAGGCTCGTCGCTGGAAACCACCGATGAGGTTGCCTCGGCACTTGGCGCTTATCTTTCCACCGTCAATGAAGTCAGCAGCTATCAAAGCTATGTTGGCGCCGCGTCGCCTATGGATTTTAACGGCATGGTGCGGCATTACTACCTCAGGCAAGGCGCTTATCTGGGCGATATACGCATAGTGCTGACGGATAAGACGCATCGTAGCCAAGGTTCTCACGATATTGCCTTGCGTATCCGGCCTGACATTGATCGTATCGAAAAACAGTATGGCGCCAATATCAAGATTGTGGAAATGCCGCCGGGCCCGCCTGTGCTGTCAACCGTGGTCGCCGAAGTGTACGGCCCACCTGAAGCCGGTTACAGCGATATTATCCAGGTGGCAAACCGGGTCAAAGCCGATATGGAACATACTGAAGGCGTTGTGGATGTGGATGATTTTGTCGAGGCCGACCAAGACAAGCTGCATTTCATAATCGACCCGGATAAAGCCGCCTTGCTCGGCATTACCAGCCATCAGGTAGCCAATATGCTCCACTTGGCTATTGCCGGCGATACAGTTGGGTTAGTGCATATTCTGGAAGAACGTCAACCGCTGGACATACAAGTGCAATTATCCCGTGCTGCGCGTTCTTCGGAACAGGACATTCTAGGGCTTACGGTAAAAACGTCTGGCGGCGAGATGGTGCGGCTCAGCGAAATCGGTCATATCAGTCACGAGCATAATCAGCAAGCCATTTACCATAAAAACTTGCAACCAGTGGCCTATGTCACTGCGGAAATGGCGGGACGAAGTCCTGTGGAAGCCATTCTGGACTTATTCGGCAGCTTTAAAAAGCAGCCGTTGCCGGAGGGCTATAAAGCCGAAATGGCGGGTGAAGGTGAATGGAAAATTACTGTTGATGTGTTCCGGGATTTAGGTTTGGCTTTTGCTGCAGCAATGGTGATGATCTACATTCTGCTGGTCGGCCAGACCGGTTCACTCAGCGTACCTTTGATTATGATGATCGCTATTCCGTTGACAGTGATCGGAATCATGCCTGGCTTTTGGTTTATAAATCTGTTCACCTCGCCGGTAGCGGGTTATCCGACTCCGATCTATTTTACCGCCACGGCGATGATAGGCATGATAGCGCTGGCCGGCATCGTGGTGCGGAACTCGATCATCCTGATTGATTTTATCGAGAATATTTACCGGAACAACCCGGAAATTAGCTTAGCAGACGCCATCGTTGAGGCAGGAGCAACCCGTCTTAATCCGATTTTTTTAACAGCGGCATCGGCGGTGCTGGGTTCGATGATGATAGTTCTCGACCCGATATTTTCAGGGTTAGCCTGGAGCTTTATTTTTGGCATTATCGCTTCGACGCTATTCTCGCTGGTGGTCATCCCGGTGGTGTATTTCTTGATTAACCGGAAAATGCCTAAGCAGGCAGTAAGCGATGAATAGGGAGTACATGGGCGGCAAGGGTTTGCTGCCTCATTATTAGCTTTTAAAAAAAGTGATGCATCCTAATTCTACTTTGTCAGATTAACATGGCTATTCATAGATGTGCGATGCAAGAAAGCCGCTATTCCGGCGGATGAACGGCAGTTCCGAAGCAAAACGCAACTGGCATTGGACATAATAAAACACATTAATTCACATTTTAATGGGGTAAGGTTCCTTGGCTATGCGCCGGCATCGTCCATAGCCGTTCCATGGTGGCAGCTGGAATACGCGGGCCTAACATCGGTACATCCCGCTCCAGATAATCCTTTCGTAACGCCAAGCTCTCGGTATCGCTTGGCGCCAGAAAGGCATCGGGAAACCCGCTGCGCAACCACAGGCGATTTCGGCTGGCGCGGCTGTCCTCAACTTCGGTGGCGGTTAGTGTCGTTAACTCGATATAGGTGATCCTGCCGACAAGGGTTTCCGATTGCCGTAGCAGTTCAATTGCTGCCGAACCAAGAATGAGGAATCGCCCTTTGCCTTTACGCCGACCCTTGTCGATCACCCCGCGCAGCGTTTCAAAAATGTTCGGCATCCGATGAATCTCATCAAGAATCACTAAACGATCCTCGACGGACTCAAAGAAAGGGGAAGGATTGCTTAACTTGTTGCGGTCATCCCGATCTTCGAGGTCGAGGTAAAGCGCATTACGGCGGTCACCTATGGCAAGCGCCAAAGTCGTTTTGCCAACTTGACGTGGGCCGATCAAGGCTACGACCGCTTGACGGTTAAGCGCTTCTTCAATGATTGGTGTTATGTGTCTATTTAGCATCCTTGCAATTTGACGACTTATATTTGCTGTTGCCCAAACATCCTAACAGGCGCGACCTGACTCGATACAACCCACCGTAAAATACTGAGCTATCTAATTTTCGTTTAGTCCTGTAAAAATTTAAAGAAAATATAACTTATATATTATATTAATTATCAGTTATAATAACAAAAAGGTTATTTTTATCCTGAGTATTTAATAATATATAGGTTATTTTTTATGCGTCGAGACCTTGCAAGAAAACATCTGGATCAACGGCTCGCTCAATGGAAACCAGTGTCAGAGTTTGTTTGTCCACCACATGGCTGGATACGGGCTATTCGAGAAGCTATCGGCATGACTGCCGCACAACTTGCCGCCAGACTAAAAGTTTCCCAGCCTCGCGTGTTTGCAATGGAGAAAGATGAAGTTAGAGGAGCGTTGACGCTTGAAACCATAAGCCGTACTGCCCAGGCGCTAAATTGTACGTTCGTCTATGCGCTTGTACCCGATACATCTCTGGAAAACATGGTTTCAGAGCAGGTAAGAAAGAAAGTGGCAGAGCAAGTCGCACGAGTCAATCACACGATGAAATTGGAAGATCAAGAATTATCGGAAGCTGATATTTTGGCTGAGCAGGAACGCCTTATTAACGAATTACTAAAAAGCAATCTTCGCGGAGTATGGGATTAAAAATGAGCGATCCATTATTTGGTGACGATGACGCGGCTACCCCACTTACTCCGGACGAAATGCAAGGGTTGATACCCAGTTACATCACCTTGCGGCGAGAATTGAATGAGGCTGAGCAAAATGGCATTATGAATGCGGAACCATGGGCCTTTAGCCGGAAACGGGATGTGCTGGAGGAGAAATTTTTGCGCCAATTACATAAAAAAATGTTCAAAGAAGTATGGCGTTGGGCGGGCGAGTTTCGCACTACGCCACGGAATATCGGTGTTGAACCATGGAATATTACTTCCATGCTCCGAAATCTGATTGAAGACGCCAAGTTCCGGATATTGCACGAAACCTATTTGCCGGACGAAATTGCAGCACGTTTTCAGCATCGGCTGGTGTTGGTTCATCCGTTTCCGAATGGTAATGGCCGACACGCAAGGCTTGCTACCGATCTGCTGCTAGTTAAGCTAGGACAAAAGCGCTTTACATGGGGGAGCGTAAGTTTGGTGAATGCCGGAGAGACACGGCAAAAATATGTTGCCGCACTTCGCTCTGCAGACGCACATAACATACAGCCTTTATTGGCGTTTGTCCGTTCTTGAATTTGATCGGCGACTATTCAGTGGATTGCATTGAAACCCCGGTGATATCGAGATTATCCAGATTGAGATGGTAACGTGTAACCGCTAAGGCGACCGGAGATTGTCAATGCATACCAAGGCGGTCAATTTACGGTGGTTACCTTTGAGGATGAGGTCGAGGCTAAGGGCAATAAATTAAGCATGGACGGAAAAAGCTCCTGGCGGGACAATGTTTTGTGGAAAGGCTTTGGAAATCCGTTAAATATGAATGTGTGTATTTACATGCTTATGAATCGGTTCATGAAGCAAATACCTGGATGCTGCCTCCGGTTTATAAGGCAGCATAATTGACGGCAGGTTACATTTAAAAACTAAAGGCTGCTGTTCAAAATGTCGGAGCCTCTTATATAGATACAGTTGGACTGCTTTGGACAATAAAAAACCCGCTAGGCCTTCTGACTGGCGGGTTTATTTATTGTTCTGCATTTCTTTGTACTCAGAAATGGTGCTCAGACCGGAATCGAACCGGTACGGTCTCACAACCGCGGGATTTTAAGTCCATAATTAGCCCCTTTTATATCAATAACTTACGTCGTAAACTATTGATTTTGTTGGATTGTAATTAAACGTAATAAAACACATTAAATCACATTTTAATGGGGTTTTGGTAATATTTTGGCAATGATTTTTGGCACTTTGATGGACAACGAGGAACCAAAAAACTTGCGAAAATTGATGGCGGACTCATACCGCCTCAAGCTCTTTTACGAGGTTCAATGCTTGATGTTATTTCTATCATCCTTGTAATTTATCCAAACCGTGGATTGATTACAAGGATATTTTTGCATTCTGACGACCTTGCAGATCCAATAGTCAATATAAGCGGTATATGCTTTTCTGCTCGTTAGAAACGATTATGCGTTCCAGTGGATTGCTGGGGAAATGAGGTGGGTAAGCAATGTCGAATTCATTTGATACCCCCAGCGGTAGGTTCTTGTGTGAAATTTGTTTCCTGCCAGGCAGCAAATTCCAGTGGACGTAAGCCAAAGCGGACGACATTACCTGAGTGTAATGTCTTGAATTCCGCCAGAACCAATTGTATAAAATGCGCATGATCATTGTTATTCACAGTTGCAGGCATCACTGCTGATATAGTTTCTTCGTTGACAGGCCTTCCTTCCCGAATAATGGTGCGAACAGTTTCAGACAGTTCAATTCGGTAGCGCAAACGGAAAATATCCGGTGGAACCAGTTGTTGGTGTACGGCCACATATTGCTGACATGAACGCTCATAAGCCCAGACGAACACGTCACGCAACAGTTCAACCCGGTTGAGTTCATACACGCCCAGAACAGCATCGACATAGGCTTGTTGAGGCACGTCGATAAAAGAAAGCGGACACAGATTCTGCCGGATGAAAGGAATATTGGCGGCCAAACGCGAAACACGCTTGTTAACATCCTCAAACGGTTGCAGATAAGGCAAATGCACCATTAAAAAGAATGATTGCTCAAACGGGTCGACAATTTCCGAGGCCATGCTCAGCATGATGTTAAACAATTCTTCCAGACGTTGCGGCAAGGCAATCGGCAGATAGACGCTACCGCCGATATCAACTGCGCGATTACGAATACGGCCGCAACTTAGTGGATCTGGCATTAAGCCATCGGATAGGAAGGCATGCAACGAAATGATGGTTTCTGGCGTGATGTTTAAATGCTCATTGTCATGAACCAAAAATTCGATAGCTGATTTATGGTTCAGAATCATTTGGGTTTCTAGTGCATCCTTACCTTCAGCGGCCTGGCCAAAGTCGATCAGTCGTTCGGTTTCAAGTCGGCTATAAGTATTTCCTTCCAGCCGTGAAGAAGCCCAAGATAAATCAATGAGCAATCTGTTTAGAATATCGCGGGCAAAAGTGCCTGCCGGTGTTTGTTCAGCCGGAGATCGGCCCAAGCTATGTAGCTGGTCTCGCAAGCTGGATGGCAGATACAAAGTCTGGTTAGGGTGGTATTGCCCCAGAAAATTGACCTGATAGCTCACTGGCTGACGTTTTTGTCGCGGTTGCCGTACGTAAGCCTTTATCTCTTCACCTTCAGAGGAAGTTGGTACATAGTTTTCCGTACTGATGTTTCCTGCTGCCACCGCAGTAGTCATGCCGGTCATAGCAGTTGAAACAGCACCAGTACTGGTGCTTACACGATATTTGAGGGCTCGTCCTTCGCCATAGGAATCAATTTTCTGTTGCTTGAGCAATAACGA
>CAVUMJ010000076.1:0-8943 GCA_963741375.1 uncultured Pseudomonadota bacterium | reverse complement strand
AATGTCCCAACCGAGGGAACACCAACGCACCGGCCATGAAATAGCGGCGAAACAGCCAATCCTTGATGAAACCGAGCGCCGCGACGTGTTTCGTCGGGGTGTAGTTGAGTTCACCGGACACGTACTCGTCGAGGAAACGGTCCGTGTACTGCGAATCCGAGTGCTGAAGGAAACCGTTGTAGAGATACCCGAAATCCAGGGAGCGCAGGACCCTGCCAAGCGCCTTGTGCGACTGGTCCATCCAGGTGACGAACTTTAGGGCGTTATATCGTTCTTGTCGTGGTCAAGTACTGTCACCACCGTCCCCTTGGCCGCGTCTCTCCCGAGGAGCATTCGGCGCCAAGTACTGTGGAGCTTCTGATGGTAGACGGAATCATGCTGGTTCTGAAGAATCGGCCTGTACTCGTGGAGCACGTGTCGGACGTCGGCCATGTTCGCGATGATGAAGCCGCCGGCTGGGTCCCCGGCCACCGCAACACCGGCGTTCGGTGGAAGATGGTCGAACCGCGTGACGAAGCTAATCGACTGAGCACGTTGGAACGGCGTCAGGAGGTCCGGGCCTTCGGCCGCGTTTTCGTACCTGAACGAAATCCGATCGGAAAGGCCTGCCGTAATGAGCCCCTGCGCCTCATGCAGATCGATTCGATCTCCATCCTCACTCGACGCATCCGCGCTCCTACCCCCGGCGATAATACCCAGTTTTTTGGCAAAGCGGGCCAACTTAAGATTAAATTCCTTATAGTCTACGCAAACCAATAAATCCGGCTTTTCAGTAACTACCAGATTTTTCATAACTTTTAAGGCTGAGCGAATTTCGCCATAATGCTTCAAAATTTCTATTAAACCAATGACGCCTATCCCTGACGAATCAAAACGAATATCGATCCCGCTTTGGCGCATTTTGCTGCCGCCCATACCCATGCCCTTGATATTTGGCAACTTTATTTGCAGCTCTTCGAACATATGGGCGGCATGCTGGTCACCGGAAGATTTACCGGCACTAAATAACACCTTGTATTGCTGCTTGGAGTTTGACATTAACTAAGTCGTAGCGTTTATTGACTGCAAAACTTATGATTGCAAAACATTACGAACGACAGCGACAATTTCCTCTATGGATTCGTCTCTAAGAGACGAACAAATTGGCAATGAAATACAGCGGGCAGCCACTGCTTCGGTAACCGGCAAATCAACATTGACATATTCGGCTTTAAAAACATTCTGTTTATGCAAAGGCACTGGATAATAAATAGCGCTGGCAATCTGCTTTTCCTGTAAGGCTGACATGATGTCTTCACGCCTTTCACATAGCAAGGTATATTGGTGATAAACGTGCTCGCCAATGCCATCTTCATATGGCGAACTTACCGGTAAATCAGCCAAAAGTGCTGAATACAGATGCGCAGCATGCCGGCGCGCCTGATTATACTGATCAATGCGTTTCAATTTAGCTCGTAACACCACAGCCTGTAATTCATCCAAGCGGCTGTTGTAGCCGATCACATCATGATAATAACGCACATCGGAGCCGTGATTGCGCAATTGTCTGATTTTAGCGGCGGTTTGATCACAATTGGTGGTCACCAAACCGCCATCGCCATAACACCCTAGATTTTTACTTGGAAAAAAACTGAAGCCCGATGCATCTCCAAAACTGCCGGTTTGCTTACCATCTATACTGGCGCCAAATGATTGAGCGCAATCCTCTATTAGCTTCAAATTATGTTTCCGGCAAATTGTCTGAATAGCCGGTAAATCTGCAGGCTGACCAAATAAATGCACAGGCATAATAGCCTTGGTATTAGTGGTTATGGCTTTTTCAATATTGTCAGGTGTAATATTGAACGTTCCGGGATCAATATCAACAAACACCGGTGTGGCGCCTACGTACTTGATAGCTTCAGCTGTGGCAATAAATGTAAAAGCGCTGGTGATCACTTCATCACCAGGTCCTATGCCCTCTGCTAATAAGGCCAGATGCAACGCATCAGTTCCCGAAGCACAAGCAATTGCATGCTTAAGTCCCAGATATTCAGCTGCTTCTTTTTCAAATGCCTGAACATTAGGCCCTAAAATGAACCAGCAATTACTTAGTGTTTCGGCAAAACCCTGTTCGATTTCGTCTTTAATTTCAGCATATTGGGCTTTAAGGTTAACCATTGGAATCATAACTGAACTCTTTTATTAGTGCGTTAAAAATTTGCTTATTTCGATTGCAGTCGCCAATGCTTTACGCCCTGCCTCCCCGGAAACCAAAGGGTTTTGTCCGGTCCTGATACAATGAACAAAATGTTTGATCTCTTCAAATAGCGCATCACCATTTTCAAACACCGACTCCTCAGTGACAATTTCGGGGATACCGGGAAACATTTCCTTCTCGCCTGTCTTGTGTTTGATTAAAATCCGATTCTGAAAATCCACAGAAACATAAGAACACGGCCTAAACATCCGCATTTTTCTTTCCATCTTCATACTAATGCGGCTTGCCGTGACATTAGCTACACAACCGTTTTTAAAGGTGATGCGGGCATTGGCAATGTCAGTGCCTTTGGTCAACACTGCCGTACCGCTAGCATCAATTCTATCCACTTCGGAATCGACCAATGCCAAAATAATATCGATATCATGTATCATTAAATCCAAAACAACACTGACGTCATTAGCGCGCGGATTAAACGGCGACAAGCGATGTGATTCGATAAATAGAGGTTTTTCTTCCAAATTCTCCAAGCCTCGGACCGCCGGATTAAACCGTTCCAGATGGCCTACTTGTAAAATCAGTTTTTTTTCCTTGGCTACCGCAATCAGGTCATCCGCTTCCTCCACTGTCACGGTAATTGGTTTTTCAACCAATACGTGAGTGCCGGCTTTCAAAAAATCCAGAGAGACGCGATGATGGGCAGTGGTAGGAACCACTATGCTGACAGCATCCAGCTGGCCCAGCAAGTCATGATAATCTGTTAAAGCGGCTGCACCGTACTTATCTGCTACAGTTTTAGCAGCCTCCTGATTAATATCAACAACAGCAACTAGTTCACAATCTTTTAATGATGCATATTTTTCTGCATGAAATTTTCCTAAATAACCAGCACCGATCACAGCACATTTAAGTTTTCTCATAGATGACCTGAAATTTTCTAACTCGCACCCGGTCATTGTTATTGACAGGCATAAATCTTTTTATTGTACCACTAGTTAAAAATATGAATACAGTGGGCTCGATAGTAAATCTTTACCAACTTTCCAAATGGAAAAATTAAAAAAATATAATTTACCAAAAAATGAACAGCTAATTTAAAATGACATCTAAATGTTTCTAAAGATGGAAAACATATAACGGATTTTAATTAGGGCTATAAGTGCTTTTGCTGTAGGATAGCCCGCAACAGGGATTAATAAAACCGATATCAGGGAGGAAGTCCAAAGTTTCTTAGGGCTAATCTTCAAATTTGGAGTAATGATGTCGTTATTTTTTGCCTATGTTTCTGTGCTTTTTGCGTTAATGTCAGCTCTGACAGCGTTAACAGCAAGCAAACAAAAAGAAGTTGCCAACCTTTCTCGTTCCGCTTTACAACATTGGCCAGCTTTACAATTTAAAGCAGAAAATTTATTTTGCGAGTCCGGGTATGCCGTTAGACATCGTAATTTCCTGTTCATACTGCTTGGTTTTTCCGGTCTGTTTGCTGTTTTAGCCGGAACAACTACTTTACTAAGCGGTTCGATAACAACTGATATTTTACCTCTAGGTCTACCCTGGCTTAACTGGCATATCCGCATTGATCCGCTTTCAGGTTTTTTTCTTTGCGTACTTGGCCTGCCGTTAATGGCGGTTAGCCTATATGGTTCCGGTTACGTCCGGGAATATGAGCATGGCAAACATTCAATGGCGGCATTGGGTCTGTTTACCGGTTTATTCGTGGCCGGCATGGAAATGGTGTTATTGGCGGATGATGCCTTTATTTTCATGATTGCCTGGGAACTCATGTCGGTTGCCAGTTATTTTTTGGTTGTTTTTCAGCACCACCACTCCGCAAACCGCCACGCCGGCTTTCTTTATCTGTTAATGGCTGAAATCGGCGCTATTGCTATTATTCTGGCTTTTGGCGTTGTTGCCGGGTTTGGCAACGGCCTGACATTCACCGCTATGAGAAGTGCGGAGCTGAGCGCGACCTGGGCAAGTATCGCTTTCATACTGGGATTAATTGGTTTTGGTATGAAGGCAGGGCTAATGCCTTTGCATGCATGGCTTCCCGAAGCTCATCCGGTAGCTCCTCCTCATATTTCAGCATTAATGAGCGGCGTAATGCTAAAAATTGCCGTGTACGGATTTATCCGATTCAGTTTCGATTTGCTTAACCAATTTCTTTGGCAATGGGGGGTTTTGGTTCTGATTTTAGGCTGTACTACAGCAGTATTAGGGATACTCTATGCACTGCAACAAACCAATCTTAAAAGACTTTTGGCCTACTCTTCAGTGGAAAATATCGGCATTATTTTTACTGCTCTGGGTTTGTCATTAATATTTTTCAGCTCAGGGATGTCCGAACTCGGCACCTTGGGTTTGATTGCCGCACTATTACATTGCTTGAATCACGCTTTGTTTAAAAGTTTATTGTTTATGGTAGCCGGGATAATTTGGCATAAAATCCATGATCATAACCTGGAAAACCTGGGGGGACTCATTCATCGCATGCCGAAAACTGCTGTATTTTTTTTAGTTGGCGTGCTAAGTATTTCTGCGTTGCCACCGTTTAATGGCTTTGTTTCCGAATGGTTGATTTTTCAAACTGCTTTGCAAGCCGGCAGCCTGGATAGCGGCGTGCTGCGCAGCTTGATTCCTTCTGCTAGCGCTGTACTGGCGCTGACATCAGCATTGGCGGCCACCTGTTTCGTCAAGTTCTACGGAGTGGCTTTTCTCGGCTTACCACGCACACATCACGCAGCACATGCCAATGAAATTGACCATCAAGGCATGGTGATCGGGCCTGCCTTTCTTTCTGCCTGCTGCCTGCTTTTTGGTATTTTTCCGACACCATTGATAAACGCCATGGGTAATTTGACCCAGCAATTAACCGGTTTTCAGCTCACCAATATTTCCTCTCTTGGCTGGCTATGGTTAACTCCGGTTTCCCAAAATACCGCCGCTTATGCCCCACTATACGTATTGGCCGGCTCCATGGCGGTTGGAGGACTTTGTTATCATTTCCTGTATCGGCGTACCGGTCTTAACCCACGAAAAGCAGAACCTTGGGATTGCGGGTTTGGAGGTTTAAATGCGCACATGCAGTACACCTCAGGCGCATTCAGCATGCCGATCCGCCGGATTTTCCAGCCAGTATTCGATATCAAAGAAAGCCTGGAAGTTCAGCATGAAGGTCCTGCGTCTACCAGAGTTAAAAGCATACGCTATCAATTTCAAGCGCCGGATCCGGTATGGTCAAAACTCTATGATCCTATCACTTTAGCCGTTAACCGTTTAGCACGCTTTGCAGGCATTATTCAAACCGGAAATATCCGCACCTACCTAGGCTATTCATTTTTTACACTTATCTTCTTATTATGGGTGATTAGTTAATGAGCTGGTTATTGGCATTTCTGGAAACTCTTTTATTTATTGCTGCAGCTCCACTGCTGGCCGGTTGGATTAAACGCGTTAAATGCCGCCTGCAAAACCGCAAATCGCCTTCGGTTTTCCAGCCTTACCGAAATTTACTGAAATTGTATGACAAACAGCCTATTCTGCCGCATCCGGCTTCATGGATTTTTCCTGCCGCACCTTATATTGTATTTGCCTCCACTGTACTTTCTGCGGCAATTGTTCCTCTGGTAGCCGTTAATCTGCCAACCGCTCATATTGCCGACATGATAGTGCTGGTGGGTTTTTTCGCATTGAGCAGAACTTTTCTAGTTCTTGCCGGGATGGACATTGGTACTGCTTTTGGCGGCATGGGCGCATCCCGGGAAATGACAATTTCTTCTCTGGCGGAACCAGCCATGCTGATGGCTGTTTTTACATTAGCCATGACCGCACATACCACCAATCTTTCTGAAGCCATAAATTATGTCCATGATACCGGCCTGGTATTACGCCCTTCCTATGTTTTTGCTTTGGGAGGTTTAATGATGGTCACTGTCGCCGAAACAGGCCGCGTCCCGGTTGACAACCCTGCAACCCATTTGGAGCTTACCATGATACATGAAGCCATGATTCTGGAATATAGTGGCCGCTGGTTAGCGCTAATCGAATGGGCCAGCCAGATTAAACTAATGCTTTACGGCGTACTGATTGCCAACATTTTTTTCCCTTGGGGGATTGCCCAGGATTTTTCTCCGGCATCCTTAGGCTTGGGAATTGTGATGATCGCCATTAAACTGACCATTTTAGCAGTCATTCTGGCGTTATCCGAGGTTGTTTTGGCCAAAATGCGTATTTTTCGTGTTCAGGAATATCTCAGCTTCGCTTACTTGCTCAGTGTTTTAGGAATGTTAAGTCACATCATCTTGGAGGCGGCACGTGTCTATCGCTGATCTTAATCTTTACCAGCAAGCGATTTTACTGTTAGCCGGGCTAATTGCTTTGACATCTTTTTTGATGCTTGGTCAATCCAGGCTAGTCAGACTAGTCAGAGTCTTTGCCCTGCAAGGTTTTTTACTGGCACTAGCCACGGCCATGGCGGCAAATGTATTGAATTATCCACATCTTTATATTTCTGCAGGCTTGAATCTGTTAATGAAAGGCATACTCATTCCTATGCTTTTACATAGGCTGATACGCCGCTTAGGCTTACATAGAGTCATGGATACCATAGAACATCCGGCCAGGGTAATGATGGGCGGCGCAACACTATTGATTTTTAGCTATTACGTCAGTCTGCCGGTGATTAATCATTCCCCGTTGTTTACCCTAAATGCCATTGCAGTTAGTTTAGCGGTGGTGCTGCTAGGCATGCTATTGATGATAACCAGAAAACAGGCGGTAGCCCATGTGGTGGGTTTTATGTCTATTGAAAATGGCCTTTTTTTTGCCGCAGTGGTTTCAACCTATGGCATGCCTATGATAGTGGAATTAGGCATCGCTTTCGATGTGCTGGTTGCTGCAGTATTGTTCGGAGTATTTTTCTTTCAAATCAATGCCAGCATTGATTCTCTAAATGTCGATCATTTAAGCAAACTTAGCGAGGTTGATAAATGATCGGCATTTATTTGATACTGTTCATTCCATTGGTGGGTATGAGTTTGCAAGCCTTTTATGGCGCTACTCCCAAAGCTGCAATAATCAATCTGCGTTGCAACATCCTTTCGCTGATTTCCTCAGTCTGGCTTGCCATTGATGTGTTATGGAACGGTTCGCTATTTGCTTTTGATCGGATGTTTTATATTGATTCCTTCAATGTATATTTAATCGCTCTAACCGCCTTTGTGGGACTGACTACTTCTATTTTTTCCGGCCCATACATGCAGCACGAACAAGATTCCGGCCGGCTTTCCCCTAAGCGATTAAAGCTTTATTATTCAATGTATCAAGGCTTTATGCTAGCCATGTATTTAGTGTTGACTACTAATAATATGGGGGTAATGTGGGTAGCAATGGAAGGGGCAACTCTGGCCACCGTTCTGTTGGTTAGTCTGTATCGTACCCCCGAATCGGTTGAAGCGGCCTGGAAATACTTTATCCTTTGCGGTGTCGGTATTGCTCAGGCATTATTTGGTACAGTACTGTTGTATTTTGCCGCCGAGCAGAAGCTTGGAGTCGGGGGAGACGCCCTATTGTGGACGGTGCTACACGAAAACTCCAGCTCTCTTGATCCTGCCATTGTTGGATTGGCTTTTGTATTCTTGCTGGTGGGGTATGGCACCAAGATTGGCTTGGTTCCCTTGCACAGCTGGTTGCCGGACGCCCATTCAGAAGGCCCGACACCCATGTCGGCGATACTTTCCGGACTTCTGCTAAATGATGCCTTATATGCAGTTGTACGCTGTAAAATGCTTGTGGAAGGCGCTCTTAATAATCATCTGGCCGGACATTTGATGATGGGATTCGGCTTGTTATCATTTTTGGTGGCGTCGCTGCTTTTACATCGGCAAACCGACATCAAACGGCTATTTAGTTATTCTTCTATTGAACATATGGGGCTTATGACATTCGCTTTTGGAGTAGGAAGTCCTTGGGCAACTTTTGCTGCCTTATTCCATATGACGACTCATTCACTTACAAAATCCGCCATATTTGTTACTGTCGGTCATGCCTCACAATTGGCGGGGACTCAACGTATTGAGAAAATTCGTGGCTTGATTTTGACCCAGCCCAAAATTGGCTGGGGGCTTCTAATCGGTACAGTGGCAATTGCCGGTTTTCCGCCATTTGGGGTTTTCGCCAGTGAATTTCTGGTGCTAGTCGCCACTATGCATGATTATCCATGGATAACACCATTATTACTACTGGGCATAGGTCTAGCTTTCGCCGGACTGTTTCGCCATATTCAGGCTATGGTTTATGGCGAACCTCCCGAGGGCCAAACGCCTATTACCGCCAATCTTTGGCCGGTTATTTTACACTTAGCCCTGGTTCTGTGGCTTGGTCTTGCTATTCCCGATTTTCTCGGCAACTGGTTTAATCAAGCCACCCTATTGATTTCCGGAGGCCTTCCTCAATGACTGATCAACACAACAATATCATTGCCCGGTTCTGTAAACAGCTGGAAGAGCAAAACGTTAAGGCGACACTGCTCTCCCCAAGTAGCTTACCGCCAAACCAAGTGCTTGAAATTGAAGCAGGGGCTTGGGGCCGTGCAGCTGAAACCGCTCTAAACTGTCAATGGCGCTGGGCCGGAGTATGGGCAGAACAGCTTGATTCTCAATTTAGCGTTTGCAGTTGTTTTGAACAGCAAGGTATTTATTTAATTTTACGCTGTTATCTATCAACCTCACACCCCAGGCTGCCAT
>CAVUMJ010000075.1:0-4520 GCA_963741375.1 uncultured Pseudomonadota bacterium | reverse complement strand
CTGCCGGGTCAACCGCAGCGGGATTCCATCGCCCTGCGTCCAAGTCCCGTCCAGTTCATTTCCGCTTTCGGCCAGCGTTCCCGACCAGTTTCCCTTTGCCGACGGAACGTCGAACGAGAAATGGTGCTGCCTGACCTACTGGACAGATTACGTATTGCTAAAAAGATGATCGTTTCTCAAACCACATTGCGCATCAGCTTTGCGGGAGGCGCGACCGATTTCGCGCGCTACTATCGGGAGCATGAAGGCCTGGTGGTCAGTGCGGCGATCGATAAGTATATCTATGTGATCGTTTCGCCGCGTTTCGACGACCTGATCTACGTCAGCTATTCCAAGAAAGAGATCGTCCAAAAAGTCGGCGATCTGCAGCACGACTGGTGCGCGAGGCGCTGCTGCGCACGGGCATTCAGGCGGCGGTCGGGATCGCCGTGCTGGCCGATATCCCCCTGGAAGGCTCCGGTCTGGGATCCTCCAGCAGCCTGGTGGTCGGCCTGTTGCATGCTTTGTATGGCTACAAGGGCGAGTTGGTGACCGCGGAACAGCTGGCCCGCGAAGCCTGTGAGATCGAGATTGAGCTTTGCGGCAAGCCGATCGGCAAATAGGACCAATACGTCGCGGCCTACGGGGGTATCTGCGAATTTCGTTTCCGCAAAGACGATAGCGTGGGTGCCGCCTCCCGCTAAAGCGCCATTGACTTCGCAAGTATTCTTGATAAGTGGTAATAAAGCATGAACTCCGGCAATAGTCGGTTCGATATAAAAAACACTAAGCGGGTCGCCGCCTAGATCCAGCTCATGCAACACCCCGGCCGGAATCACCGCAGTGCGGCAGCTTAGCCAATCGCCACCCTGGACGCGCAATCTGAAACTGCCATAAATTCCGGCCAGAAAGACCGGTGCGCCATGCTGATGATTGGCGTTGTAATATAGCGGGCCGGTAAAAAACGTCTTGCCATTATTAATATCCCACAACGAGTCAAAGCTGGCTCTATCCGGAACAGCACGTTCATACAAGCGCGGTACGTGTAACATAGTTTAAGCTTCTAACGTGATTAAGGGTCAGTTGTCATAAAGCCGGTAAAAGGTTAAATCCGATAAAAAGCCATTTAAGCAATTTACCGGATTCGGTATGGGTCAATATCTAACTTTATACCTTATCTTAATGAATAACAATTAGGTGAGACTAAAAAATTGGACGAGTTTTTTGCATCGGGCTTAAACCTTGGACAGGCTCGGTGAACGCTCCGCCTAGCTAGCAACTATCCCAGTTTATATTGAAAAATCACTTTTCTATTATCTCGTCCTTAATAATGATTCAATTTTTCGGAGGCTAAAATGACTGAAATTTACGGAGAACAACATAGAACATTACAAAAATCCTTTGATACTGTGCAATTGGCGGATAGAGTAAAAGAACTGATCGTATTACCGGAAATTCCGGATGATCACAAAAGTTTTATAGAAAGCCGGGATATGTTTTTTCTGACCACGGTTGATCACCGCGGCTATCCCACTTGTTCATACAAAGGTGGAGTAGCCGGTTTTGTAAAGGTGCTTGATAGCACAACGCTGGCTTTTCCAAGCTATGACGGCAATGGTATGTTTCTGTCTATGGGTAATATTACCGCCAACAATAAGGTAGGCATGTTGTTTATAGATTTTGAGACGCCACATCGGCTACGTGTGCATGGTAAAGCTAGCATAGATAAAAAAGACAGTCTTTTAGAATCGTTTCTTGGCGCAGAGTTAATCGTGCGAGTGGCAATAACAGAGATTTTTGTTAACTGTCCGCGCTATATTCATCAGTATCAGCGGATAGAAACTTCCAAATATGCTCCGCAACCCGGTTCTGAAACCCCGGATCCACCGCAATGGAAGCGCATTAATGCTATTCAGGATGCTTTGCCTGTTCGTGACAGAGAGGTTGCGGAGAAATTAGGCGGCGTTATCACCCCGGAAGAATACGGGGAGTTATTGATGAAAGGTAAAGGTTGATCAATTTGAACCGGGCTTGATTAATTAGATAGCTGTTATTATACGCAAAATCCCGATGCACAAGGATGAACTAAAGCTGGAAAAATTATAAATTGGTAGGTGAAATATGGACAAATTCCTGGAAGAAGCCATTAAAGAAGCTCAATATGGTGAAGCAGAAGGCGGCATCCCCATTGGCTCGATACTTGTCATCAACAACCAAATAGTCGGTCGTGGACGCAACAGGCGCGTTCAACAAGGTAGCGCGATTCTTCATGCAGAAATGGATTGCCTGGAAAAGGCCGGCAGGCTTACCGCAAATCAGTATGCTAATGCAACTCTCTATTCGACATTGTCGCCATGCGATATGTGCAGCGGAGCATCGCTCCTTTATAAAATACCTCGTATCATTATCGGAGAAAACATCACTTTCCGTGGGCCGGAAGATTATTTAAAAAATAGAGGAGTGGAAATTCATATATTAAATGATCAGCGATGTATTTCAATGATGCAAAAGTTTATTATGAAAAATCCAAAATTATGGAATGAAGATATTGGCGAACTTGGTTAAGTTTTGATCTGACTTGACCTGGAAACACAACAGTTTCTCCAGTGATCCCTACTTTCGGGGTTAATCAAGGTAGTCAAAATGGAAGTGTGTTACTAGTATTGAATGCATTACGCTAATACAGCCTATGTAGGTAGAAATTCTCGCCATGCGGTTTTTCTATCTCAATCACCCAATAGATCTAATTCTTAGCCAAGTTTTTAATATTTAAGATTAAATTTTTCAAACTTGCGTCTTCCGGCACGACATCCCCAAGCAAAAAATTGATCAGAACGCTGTCTTCAAGTTTGAGCAAATTGGCAAACTGGCGTTGTTCTGCCTCAGAAGCGTGCAAATAGCCGTTGTCCAAATAGTGGTTAAGGATAAAATCCAGTTCCAGAGCGCCGCGGCGGCATTGCCAGCGCAATTTGTTCCGCTCCGGCATTGGCTTAACGGCGGACTAGCTGTTTTTTGATTTCGGCTATGGCTTTGGCGGGATTGAGTCCTTTAGGGCAGGAGTCGGTGCAATTCATAATGGTATGGCAACGATACAGCTTGAAGCTGTCCGCCAATTGATCCAGGCGGCTGTTTTGGCTGTTATCGCGGCTATCGACCAGCCAGCGGTATGCCTGTAACAGCACGGCAGGCCCTAGATATTTGTCGCCATTCCACCAATAGCTGGGGCAGGAAGTGGAGCAACACGCGCATAGCACGCATTCATAAAGTCCATCCAGCTTGGCGCGCTGTTCTATGCTTTGCAGGCGCTCGGTATCCGCTGGCGGCGGCTTGTCATTGGTCAGCCAGGGTTTGATTGAGGCGTATTGTTCATAAAAATGCGTCATGTCCGCCACTAAATCTTTAACGACTGAAAGATGCGGTAAAGGGAATATTTTGACTTTGCCGTTGTAATCGCTAATGGCTTTAGTGCAGGCCAGAGTGTTTTTGCCATTGATGTTCATTGCGCAGGAGCCGCACACTCCTTCCCGGCAGGAGCGTCTAAAACTTAAGGTGCTGTCGATTTCGTTTTTGATTTTCAAAATGGCGTCCAGCACCATGGGTCCGCAATGATCCATATCTATTTCATAACTGTCTATGCGGGGATTTTCAGCAGATTCAGGATTCCAGCGATAGACTTCGAAGACGCGGATATTACTGGCGCCTTCGGCCTTAAAGGTTTTGCCGGGTTTTGGTCTGGAATTTTCAGGCAGGGTGAATTCAACCATTAGTATACTCTCTCTTTAGGCGCAACCACTTCCACATCGTCGGTTAAAGTGTACAGATGTACCGGACGATAATCAATTGTGACCTGATTATTCTGACGCCAGGTCAAAGTATGTTTCAACCAATTTTCGTCGTCGCGTTTTGGGAAATCCTCTCTGGCGTGACCGCCACGGCTTTCCTGGCGGTTGGCGGCCGCAAACAGGGTGACCTGGGCTTGACCGAGCAAATTATCCAGTTCCAGGGTTTCTACCAGATCAGTGTTCCAAATTAAGGATTGATCGTCTACACGCACATCAGCAAAAGAAGCGGCAATATCGGTTATTTGGTTCATGCCTTCCTGTAAGGTAGTCTCAGTCCTAAACACGGCGGCCTTGGTTTGCATGGTAGTTTGCATGTTCAGGCGAATTTCGGCTGTTTTAAGACTGCCCTTGGCATGACGGATTCTGTCGAATCTGGCGATGGCCTGATCACAGGCGTCTTTGGATAAGGGCTTAAGCGCAGCACCTGACGTCAACAGTTCTGCGCAACGCAAGGCGGCGGCCCGGCCAAAAACCACAATATCCAGCAAAGAGTTGGAACCCAGCCGATTAGCGCCGTGAACGGAGACGCAAGCTGTTTCGCCTATTGCCATTAAGCCCGGCACTACATGATCAGGGTTACCGTCTTTCAGCGTCACCACTTCGGCATGGTAGTTGGTGGGTATGCCGCCCATATTGTAGTGCACGGTCGGCAGCACCGGAATAGGCTCTTTATGTACGTCTACACCGGCAAAAATAACC
>CAVUMJ010000074.1:0-4690 GCA_963741375.1 uncultured Pseudomonadota bacterium | reverse complement strand
GTTATGTACATTATTGCTGGACAGATTACGTATTGCTTGAGCAAAATCTGGGAATATCGAAGCGAATGATTTCCGAGATATTATCGGATTTAATGGACTTTGGTCTCTGTAGTCTTGATAAAAATGACCGGATTCGGCCTACAGAACAAGCACAAAGTATAGGTAACTTCAAAGAATTTAGCGAATACACTAATCGTTTTGACGAACTAGACGAAAAACGACTTAATTTTTTTCGAGAAAATTTGTCAGGTCTATATTTTGTCGATAAATCGATAACCCCTATTCAAATTCCATTTGCAGATTTCTTAAATGGCATAAAAAACCATGAAGTAAATTTAATATCAGACAGTTACAGCACTATTGATTTAAATGAAATAAGAAGATTATTAGAAAATGAATTAAGCAAAGAAAAAGAACGTACTTTGTATTTATACGACTTTGAGGATGCACCCAGAATTAACCGAACGTGTAAAATTTCCAAAAACAGCGAGAAAATAAATGTCATAAGTATCCAGAAAGATAACCCTTACGGTGGATTACCAAAGGAAGTTCACGCTGACGCGACTTTTTTTCAAACATTGAGTTTTCTCTACGGATTTAATCTTGAACCACCTCAAAATGAAGTTTATGAAAATTACACAGAAGTATTTAAAGTTAGTCGGAGGCAAGTTCTTTTATTAACCACAAAACTAGACCACATTAACGAATTAAAAGAAATTTTAAGCAACAAAGCAAAGACCCACGTTTTTATTCACTCCGCGCATTTAAGTGAAAATACATTGGATTTTTATACAGAAAGCTTCAAAAAAGCACTAAAACGTGACATCAAGATTGAGATTGCATTAGGAAGTCCTGGAAAAAATGACGACCAGTTAGGTTTGTTAAATAAGTGGGCAAAAAAACATTTTTCCGATTCTGTAAATAATCAGCAATTGATTGTTTACGATGATACAAACGCAGTCTGACAGTAAAATAATACTTTATGATGGGCGCGATAACCTTTTAACTACAATCGTCGGCAGTTTTAACTGGCTCTATGATAACGAACTAACACTATATCAAGATATCCAAGGAATGGATTTATCGATTTGTGTTCAATCTAACCCTTTTAATATTATGGTTGTTAATGCCATCCCATATTTGGGTGATTGGTGGCATCGGCATGTTCAGAGTCATCGATTCGAAAATAGCTTCAGCGATGATTGCCTGGAGTTAAAATTATTGACTCTAAGAGACCATCAAAAATACATCTGGAATTATAAGCAGAAAGAAGGGGTAATATTTTGCTCACATAATCTTACCCGTAAAATTTTCGATAAATATGATTTTGGCAAAGATAAAAAAGCACAATGCTTTTATGGACAGAAGTCTAAAGAAGATGTGGTTCAAGAAATGGATGGTTTTTTGTATATACCTGGTTTACATGCTCGCTGTATGGTTTCAGTTGAAGACAGCGAAGCTGTGATAACTTCTTATGGTTTTTTATCCGAAGATGTTGGTCAGAAAGCCGAGCAAGCGCATATAGGTGTATGGCTGCGAGATGAGCAAAAATCAAAGCAATTATTTGATATATATTCAAATATTTCAACCGTTCGCACATTATGAGCGCATGGAAAATCCAAAATGCTTGCTACCGATGACTTTTCAAAACGTTTGAGTGGGTAGGGGCGCTAAGGCAATTGTTAATAAGGGATCTGGCAAGCAGTGAATTTTTGGCCGAACATTTGATTAGTCTGGAAAAACACTCAATCATTATTCATATTAAGTAAGAATTACTCTTTGTAATTTAGATATCCACATCCCCCGGATCAAGATTCACATACCTCTGCAACGTTTTCCAAGATTCATGCAGCGTTATCTGCTGCACATCAACAATACCTAGTTTTCTTTCAAACAACCGGCTTGTCGCTTCATGACGCAGGTCATGGAAGTGCAAGTCAACAATACCAAGTAAGTTACATGCTCTATCAAAATTAGTGCCTATAGTTTTGGGGTTGTATGGAAAAACAAATTCACTGGCGACAGATTGCCTCTGCACAATTTTCCATGCCGGGCGCGGATATTTAAAACGCTTATGGTTCCCCTTTTTTTGCCGGGGATCTTTTGCGTCCCTGACCATGCCGGTCGCATTATTGGCGTTATTATCCGCCCATTCCAGACGGGTAATTTCAGACAGCCTTCTTGCTGAATAAATTGCAAACCACATGATGTGCAGCATCGGTATTGAGCGTTTGCGTTTGGCAAAAAAACGCGATAAAGCCCACAACTCTTGGCGTGTGGGCCGTCTTTGCCTTTCTTCGGATTTGCCGATTAGTTTTTCTCGCCATAATGTTTCGTATGCGTCATCAAACACATCTAAATTAAACGTAAAGCCCTGAACGGCTCGCATGGTTTTGATTGCCGTTTTTAGCCAGATTACGTCGTTTTTAACTGTTTGGGGTTTGGCTTCTTTATTGCGCTCGATACAATGGCCAATAATTATTTGTGGGGTAATTTCCGATATATCAAGATCAGCTAACGGATAGCGTAATAACCTGGCCAAATCATAATTTTTTGATCTGCCGTAGTTGGCGCCAAATTGCGCCAGGTAATCTTCAATGATTTTGGCGACCTTTAGCGATTTATCTTTTGGTTTTAATACTCTTTGGGCGTCAAGTTCCGCCTCTCTTTTGGTGACCCAGGTTTTGGCTAAAACTTTTGTGTCGAATGTCTCAGATTCGGTGTAAGTTGTGCCTTTTCTGTTAATCCGGATTTGGGCGCGATAGGAAAACTTGCCGTCCTTTTTTTTGTATTTGGTAATAGTCGCCATGTATTTGCTCAAAATTATTTTTTGAGCAAATATTGTGCAACAAATAGTGTAAAATGTCTAAAAATTGCTCAAAAATAAACAAGAATAATCAAAGCTAACCATGCTAGAAGCCATAGAAATAAAGCAAAACATCAACAAATACAGTCCGCACCGCTTTTCAGTAGCCCCGATGCTGGATTGGACAGATACCCATTGCCGCTACTTCCATAGATTATTATCCCATCATGCCCTGCTATACAGCGAAATGGTCACCACAGGCGCTATTATTCATGGCAATCGCCAACACCATCTACAATTTAACGCTTTTGAGCACCCTGTCGCATTGCAATTGGGCGGCAGTGATCCGGCTGATTTGGCGGTTTGCGCAAAAATAGGCGAAGATTTCGGTTATGATGAAATTAATCTGAATGTGGGTTGTCCTAGCGATAGGGTGCAGACCGGCCGGTTTGGCGCTTGTCTGATGGCGGAGCCGCAATTGGTGGCGGACTGTGTTGCTGCCATGCAGCAAGCTGTCAAAATACCGGTGACTGTTAAATCCCGGATTGGCATAGACGACCGGGATTCTTACCAGGAATTAACAGATTTTATCAGCGCCATTGCTAGCGCCGGTTGCCAAACTTTTATTGTACACGCCCGCAAGGCCTGGCTTTCCGGCCTGTCTCCCAAACAGAACAGAGACATTCCGCCATTGCGCTACGATGTTGTTTTGCAATTAAAACGAGACTTCCCTGCCTTAAATATCGCGATTAACGGTGGCATTGAAACAATAGAATCCGGCCTGGAGTTACTTGAGCATATTGATGGGGTTATGCTTGGCAGAGCGGTTTACCATAATCCTTATCTTTTGGCTGAAGTAGATAGCAAAATTTTTAATGATCCGCATGCAATCTTGTCCAGACAGGATACGGTTTTAGCCATGCTGCCTTATATACAGGACCAGTTAAACAGCGGAACACGGCTTAATTCTATTAGCCGGCATTTGTTAGGACTGTTTCACGGCATGAATGGGGCAAGGGCATGGCGCAGACATTTAAGTGAAAATGCCACTAAACCAGGCGCTGACCATAAAGTACTGTTAGACGCCTTAGAATTTACTCTTTAATGATGTATACTCAATCATTTTATTTTAGGGTTGGCAATGGAAGAATACTTTTCCAAAATTATACAAGCAATTGGTGAAGACGTTACGCGGGAAGGGCTTAGAGATACGCCATCAAGAGCTGCCGATGCTTTTAAATTTCTCTGTAACGGTTATGAAAAATCTTTGGAAGAAGTCTTAAACGGCGCAATCTTTCAAGCAGATACAGAGGATATGGTCATTGTCAAAGACATTGAATTATATTCTTTGTGCGAACATCATTTATTGCCGTTTATTGGTAAATGTCATATTGGCTATTTGCCCCAAGGCAAGGTGCTGGGTCTATCCAAACTGGCGCGTATTGTGGATATGTATGGACGTAGATTGCAAATTCAGGAACAATTAACCCGTCAAATTGCCACCGCTGTAGAAACCGCCATTGACGCCAGAGGCGTCGCGGTTGTTATTGAGGCCAAACATTTATGCATGATGATGCGCGGCGTGGAAAAACAAAACTCCGTGATGATTACATCGGTAATGACCGGAGTATTCCGTGAAGAAATCAGCACCCGTTCCGAATTCCTGAATTTAATTAACCGTTAATTCATGTCCATTGAAAACCGTCGCAAACTTGGCGTACTGCTGGTTAATCTTGGTTCGCCAAGCTCTCCTGCAACCCGCGATGTGCGGCGTTTTCTACGGGAGTTCCTCAGTGACCGCCGGGTAGTCAACCTACCTGCATTGTTATGGTGGCTGATTCTTAATTTGTTTATTTTGCCGATTCGCCCGGCTAAATCAGCACA
>CAVUMJ010000073.1:0-3391 GCA_963741375.1 uncultured Pseudomonadota bacterium | reverse complement strand
AGGACACTATTTATTGATAAATATTCGGCTACCTTATCAGCTTTTCAAATAGCGGAGCCCGGTAAATGGTTAGCGGATATTTATCAATTAGCGCGTATTATTTTAAGAAAACAAGCCGTTGACCAGATTTTTGGCGGCGGTTTTTGCACTGTTTCCGATTCCTCCCGTTTTTTTTCTTATCGCCGTGATGGAGCTAAAACCGGTCGAATGGCCAGTTTAATCTGGAGAGATTAATTTTGAATACTCTGTTATATATTTTAGCGTTTTCTGCTTTGGGCGGGATTCTAAGCGTACTGACAGCCAGTCTGTTTTTACTATTACCGGAGCAAACACGGCAAAAAATCATTCCGCATGGTGTGAGTTTTGCAATAGGGGCGCTTTTGACCGGGGCTTTTTGCGGTTTGATACCGCAAGCTTTTCAGGAAGTTGCTAAAACAGAAATCTTAAATCTTTCTGCGACAATTTTGACCGGCATTTTGCTGTTTTTTGTTTTGGAAAAACTGTTAGTTTGGCGGCATTGTCATTCGCATAGCTGCGAAGCGCATGGTGAAGAAGCTCTTGAGCATCAGGCCGAACATTTGCACCAAGTGAATAACCACGCCCCGCACACTGCCGGAATCTTTATTATTCTTGGCGATAGCATTCATAATTTTGTAGATGGGGTATTAATCGCTGCAGCGTTTTTAACTGACGTAAAATTGGGAATGATTACCAGCATGGCGGTTGCCGCACATGAAATTCCTCAGGAAGTGGGTGATTTTGCAATCTTGTTGCATAGCGGTTATAGCCGTGGCAAAGCATTTCTATATAACATTTTGTCCAGTTTCGCCACCGTAGTAGGAGGAGTGCTGGCTTATTTCAGTCTCGGTGACTTTCACAATAGCCTGCCCTATTTTTTGTGTTTGGCGGCTTCTAGTTTTATTTATATAGCTGTAGCTGATTTGATTCCGGCATTGCATCAAAAAACCGATATGAAGACGTCTTTACAACAGATAAGTTTTATTATGGCTGGAGTGGGTCTAATTTTACTGATGCAGCAACTTGCTCATGACTTTGGGTAGTGAAAAAGTGGCTTTGGCAAGAATTTAAAATCATGACGCATTATTGGTAAATAATGCGTCATTTTTTATAGCGGAATTTAAAGCTTATAGTTTTTCAGCATTTTGGCTTAGGTACGCTGCAACACCTGCTGGGTTGGCAGTCATGCCTGCGTCGCCTTTTTTCCAACCCGCTGGGCAAACTTCGCCATGCTGTTCGTGGAACTGTAGAGCGTCTATCACGCGTAACAGTTCATCAAAATTGCGTCCAAGTGGCAGATCATTAACCACTTGATGACGAACTGTGCCTGATTTATCAATTAAAAAGCTACCGCGAAAAGCTACACCGCCTTCAGATTCAACATCATAATCTTTGGCGATTGTATGTTTAAGATCTGCAGCCAGAGTATATCTGACAGGACCGATACCGCCGGCATTGATTGGAGTGTTGCGCCAGGCGTTATGGGTAAAGTGCGAATCAATGGAAACGCCGATAACTTCAACGCCACGATTTTTATATTCGTCAATACGATGATCCAAAGCGATCAATTCGCTAGGACAAACAAAAGTAAAGTCTAACGGATAAAAGAAAACTACTGCGTATTTGCCTTTGGTCGCTTCAGAAAAACTGAAAGAGTCAACAATTTGGCCGTCGGCCAAAACTGCTGGAACTGTAAAGTCTGGTGCTTGCTTGCCTACTAAAACGCTCATCAATATTCTCCAATATTTTTTAAAAACAAAAGGTTAAGAGCTTTTTTGCGCCTCCGCGAAAATGCCGGAACTAATTCTACACTAAAACGCTGGGAAATAAGATAATCAAAACTAAAAATTCTACTTGCGCAACTGATAAATTCGCGTTAATTTGTAATCCGAAACTTACACAAAAATGGTGACTCGTGATTACTTTGTTTAGGGAAGGCGCGAGTCGTTTATGTTCAATTTTTTGAAAAAAGACGTATGACAAAAGTTAAGCATATTACTGAACCTGACGCCTTCGGTTTTCAGGTTCGCATAGTCAGGCGGGGCAAAGAGAGCAGCCGCTATTTTTCCCATAAGCTGTGGGGCAGTAAAACTAAGTCGTTAAAAGCTGCAATAACTTGGCGCGATCAAATGCTGGTTGTTTTGAAAGGCAGTAAAACCCGTTTTCTTAAGCCGCCCAAAAATAAAACTACAACCGGTGTGACTGGGGTTTCCAGAACCATCAAATTTGACCATCGTAAAGACAAAAGTTATTTGTGTTACACAGTGTTTTGGGTTAAAGATGGCAAATCCCGCAACAAGACTTTTCAGGTAGGTAATGTTCAAATAGTTACTGCAGATGATGAATTGCATGCATTTCGCACGGCACGTTTATTCCGTAGCTGTTATGAACATGCAATAGACCACGATGCGGAATTTGATGACAGCAAATTTGCAAACTGGAAAAAGCTGCGTATTTATGAAAATGAAAAACTGGATGCCGTTAGTTAAAAAGCCGGAGTAGTCAACTGGTTTGTAGTTCGATACGCATTGATAAATCGACTGCGGCAAGGTTTTTGGTTAAAGCGCCTATAGAAATGTAATTAACGCCGGTTTCGGCAATATTTCGTATGTTTTCCAAGGTAATATTACCTGAAGCTTCCAATTCCAGCTTGCCGCAATTAAGCTCAACAGCGCTGATGATATCCGTTAAAGAAAAGTTGTCCAGCAGGATACGATCAGGCTGGGCGATTAAAGCTTGCTGAAATTCAACCAAGTTTTCTACTTCCACTTCCACCATGGCATTATGGGTGAATTTGGCTTTGGCTACGGCTTTGGCTATAGAGCCTGCGGAAATGATATGATTTTCCTTGATTAAAATTGCATCGAACAAGCCGATACGGTGATTAAAGCAGCCACCGCATTTAACTGCGTATTTTTGGGCTTTACGCAAGCCCGGAATAGTTTTGCGGGTATCCAAAACTTTGCAATTAGTTCCTGCGACCGCGTTAGCGTATTGTCTGGCCTTGGTTGCGGTAGCCGATAAAGTCTGTAGTAGATTCAAAGCGGTTCTTTCTCCACTGAGTAGAGCGCGGGCTTGGCCGCTAAGTGTGCATATCCGGGTATTTTTGGAAACTTCTTCCGCTTCATTAACATGCCAAGTTATTGCAATATCCGGGCTTAATTGTTTGAAAACAGCTTCAAACCAGAGTTGTCCGCACAACACCATGTTTTCTCTGGTAATGACAGTGGCATTAGCCCGAGTGCTTGCTGGTATAATGTCGGCAGTCAAGTCACCGCTACCTATATCTTCGGCAAGAAAGGCTGCTATTTCGGCACTGTTGGGTTGCATAGAATAAATACTGCTCAATTGTGGAGCGGTTATTATAAACAGT
>CAVUMJ010000072.1:0-8855 GCA_963741375.1 uncultured Pseudomonadota bacterium | reverse complement strand
ATGAGCAGTGCTGGCGGCCAGCTCTGCCAATGCCGCCAATCTTTCAGCTTTGGCAAGTCGCTGGCTTTGTTCCAGTAAGGCGTGACTGGTTTGCCTGACTCGGGATTCAAGTGCTGAGGTATAGTCCAAATGTTCCTGTTCCAGTACCAGTAACCTGGAAACCAGATGATTATAGCGGTCAAACAATGCATGTAACAAAGGATCGGAAGTGTGGCGCGCTATCGGTTTCATTTCGCCCTCAGCAAGGCCGGAAAGTAGTTCTTTCAAAGAGTCTAAGGGTTCGATAACATTTGTTTTAAAAAAATAATGACCAAGCCAAATCAGTAATAGCGGCAAAATAATCGCCAATTGCAATTCTAATTGGCTGTCTTTTTTAACATTATTCAGGAGCTTTTCTTCTTCTGAAGCTTGTTTGTCCAGTAATTGTTCAATTAATTCCAATGCTCGCATCATGCTGGGTTGATCGGTTGGCGTCGCTTGAATAAACACCTCCTGCAAATGGTTCAAATCCAGCGGCACAGCTAAGGAATTGTTATGGCTTTTAAGAATTTCAATTAATTGATTTTGAATATCCTTAATTTCTAATTGTTTTTCAGGTTCGTTTGCCTGATGAGATGAAAGTTTTAATTGCAATTCCAGCAATTCGAAAATGGCTTTTTCCATATTGCGGCCATGGCCAATGCCATCTTCTATTGAGTGTATTCTTTGGTCATTGACCCAGGTTAGTCTACCTATTGCAAGCAATTCTCCAATAACCAGCATCCCTAGCATAATGCTGACGAAAATAACCGGGCGGAATAAAAGTTGTCGCATAGTTGGTTTCAGAATTATGGTCATATTCAGATAAAATGGATATTTGGAATGGTAGCGGAAGTTTTGTAGGTAGTGCATTTGGCATATGAATACCATGAGGCGTAATTTAGCGAATTGTTATGCCTGGAAATATAGTATCAGTATTCTACTGATGAAGTGCACGGAATTGGTAGAACACATTGTTCCCCGTTTTATTGAAGATAAATACAATAGTTAGTAGGGTTTGAGCAATTCTTTAAACTTCCCAACGAGTTCAGCTGAGGAGTTTTAATTGTATTTGTTTTTGAATTGGATATGTGGAAATCAGCATAAACGCCTTGCCGGAAAAAAGCAGCGGAAACGGCTGCCTTTGCCGGTTTGGCTGCTGATTTCAAGTCTACCATCGTGCCTGACTAATACATGTTTGACAATGGCCAAGCCCAGGCCTGTACCGTTGATTTTACGGTTGCGTTTGACTTCGGCACGATAAAATCTTTCTGTGATACGAGGAATGTCGCTTGCCGCAATGCCTTCCCCAAAATCTTCCACCTCTAGAAAAACTTCTTGATTTTCGGATAGATTCCAATTGACTAAAACCGGTTTATCAGGAGGAGAATATTTTAAGGCATTAACAACTAGATTGGTGAATGCGCTACGCAATTCTTCTTCATCACCTTGCAGATTACTGTCAGTATTGATTTTAAGTTCTACCCGCCGTTCATCTTTCTCCAATAAATCACTTTCCCGGCAAATTTGTTTCAATAGATCAGGAACACAAACGCATTCAGATTTTTTGGCTTTGGTTTCCAAACGGGCAAGCAGCAATAAGTCGTCAATTAATAACTGCATACGTTCAGTTTGTTTCGCCATGTTTTGAAATGAGCGAAAATACAGGGTGGGGACATTATCCATTTCCTGTAAGGTTTCCAGATAGCCTTTTAATACAGTCAGAGGCGTCCGTAATTCATGAGAAACATTGGCGACGAAATCAGTGCGCATTCGTTCGATATTTTTAAGATGGGTTATATCTTGGGCAAGCAGTAAACGTAATCCTGAGCCATACGAAACTATACTGATTTGGAGAATAACGTTTTCGTTAACAGGGGAAGGGATGCTGATTTTTTGCCTGTAATCGTAGGATTTCAGGTAATGAATAAAGACCGGGCTACGCACTAAATTTGGAATGCGTTGGCCTTTGTCGGATTTCTTTAGGCCCAATATTTCTCTGGCAGCTTTATTAGTCCATTCAATTTCGCCATATGCGCCAAGTACAACTGCTGCGTCCGGTAGCGCATCAGTTGAAGTGCGAAACCGGTCTATCATCCGGCTAAGCTTTTTCTTGCGCTTTTTGTCGATTTTTTTGATTTTCCAGATATGGTAATAAATATCCCGCCAAATTCCCTTTTGTTCTCTTTTGTCGCCAAAGGCGCCACGACTCAACCATTTTTCCAAGCGATCAATTTGAATCGTTTGTTTAACTAAAAGAAAAGTGGAGAGAGCAAGTAGAATCAGCGTCAAATGTTGAGTAATGTAACCAAGCAACAAAACCGGGGCAGTAATAGCCAGAAGAAAATTAATTTCTCTCTGCCAGCGGTGCATAATTTTAACTTGCTATAGAAAAGCGGTAACCAAAACCCCTCACTGTTTGAATTAGTTCTTCACGACCGTATTCGGCAAGAATTTTTCGTAAACGACGGATGTGAACATCGACTGTACGTTCTTCAATATAAACACTGCGACCCCAGACTTGGTCCAGCAAGTGGGTACGGCTATAAACCTTGTCAGGATTGGTCATGAAAAACTGCATTAACCTAAATTCAGTAGGACTGACTTCCAGCGTGTGACCGGAAATGGTTAATCTATGCTGCTCGGCATCTAAAGTCAGATCTCCAACATTTAGTAGGCCTGATTCTGAAAGTTTGCCGCTTCTACGCATTACTGCCTTAATGCGGGCAATCAGCTCTTTTGGCGAAAATGGTTTGGTAATGTAATCATCGGCGCCTATTTCCAAACCACGAATTTTATCTTCTTCCTCGCCTCTTGCGGTCAAAAGAATAATCGGCAATTCTTTGTAACCGGTATCACTTTTTAAGCGTCTTGCTAGCTCAATACCACTTATACCGGGTAACATCCAGTCAAGTAAAATCAAATCCATAATGTTTTCAGCCAAGGCTTGCTGAGCTTGTTCTGCGCTTGCGACAGCCATGACGGTTAGACCCGCCTGTTCAAGAGCCATGACAAGCATTTCCCTGATGGCTTCTTCGTCTTCTACGACCAGAATATTTAATGTAGACATAATCATGAAATTTTAGTTCTGTCGAAGTACTAGTCTAACGATAACATATTACCTGTTTGTGACAATTAGCATATACACTATTTTGAGGCATTGTTTTATAAGTGCTATAAAGTAATGGTGATCTAACTGATATCTGTTTTTACAGTTTAATAAACCATTAGGAATTGGTTTAATCAAAATTAAAAACTTAAACTTAAACTTAAACTTTACTTGGACTTAAATTCATCTTGATGTTCAAGAAACCATTTATAGGTCTTGCATAGGCCTTCCTCCAGGCTGATTTTGGCTTGCCAGCCCAAAGAATGCAACTTGGAAATATTCATCAATTTTCTTGGGGTTCCATCGGGTTTGCTGGTATCCCAATATATTTCGCCTTCAAAGCCGATAATTTTGTTGATGGTTTCCACCAGTTCACGAATTGTCACATCGACACCTGTGCCAACATTAAGATGGGAAAGCATAGGCTCGGTTAAAGACTGATATTTTTCTTTTTCCAAAGCCATCACAAACAAACTGGCTGCCGCCATATCTTCAACATGTAAAAATTCACGCATGGCATTGCCGGTGCCCCAAACAGTTACGGTTTCGGCTTTAGCGGCTTTGGCATCATGAAATTTACGAATCAGGGCCGGAATAACGTGACTGTTATCAAGATGAAAATTGTCATTTTGACCATATAAATTGGTGGGCATGATAGAGCGGTAATCAGTGCCATATTGCCGGTTATAGGATTCGCATAGTTTGATGCCGGCAATTTTAGCAATAGCATAGGGTTCGTTGGTTGATTCCAGAACACCGCTAAGCAGCGCCGCTTCTTGCATGGGTTGAGTAGCGAATTTAGGGTAAATGCAAGAGCTTCCCAAAAACAGTAAACGCTGACAGCCAGAAAGCCATGACTGATGAATAATATTGGCTTCCATCATCAGGTTCTGATAAATAAATTCGGCGGGAAATACATTATTTGCATGAATGCCGCCAACTTTTGCAGCAGCCAGAATAACATGGTCAGGCCTTTCCTGTTCCATAAACTGGCGAACCTCGGCTTGATTAGTCAAATCCAGTTCGCTATGCGTCCTGACCAGGATGTTTTCATAACCCGCATTGACCAATTGCTGGTGTATCATTGAGCCGACCATGCCACGATGCCCGGCCAGAAAAATTTTTCCGGATTTGTCCATGTTGTTATTCCCTGCTGACAGCTACATCATAACCCTGGTTTTTAAGTAAGGCATGTTTCTTAGCCTGATTTAAATCATAGGCAACCATTTCCCGTATCATTTCTTGGATGCTGATTTGAGGTTCCCAGCCTAGCTTGTTTTTGGCGTTGCTGGGGTCACCGAGTAATGTTTCAACTTCGGCCGGTCTAAAATAGCGCGGATCGATAGCTACAATATTTTGACCGATTTTCAGATCTGGAGCTTTGTCGCCGCTAATAGAATCAACATAGCCTTTTTCATTAATGCCAGTGCCTTCCCAGCGTAAGCGAACGCCTAACTGTTCTGCTGACATTTCAATAAATTGTCTCACCGAATATTGAATGCCGGTTGCAATGACAAAGTCTTCCGGAGTTTGCTGTTGAAGCATTAACCATTGCATGCGCACATAATCTTTGGCATGACCCCAATCCCTTAAGGAATCCATATTGCCCATATATAAACATTGTTCCAATCCCAGAGCAATATTGCATAGGCCGCGAGTAATTTTACGCGTGACAAATGTTTCGCCGCGGCGAGGTGATTCATGGTTGAACAAGATGCCGTTACAGGCAAACATGCCATAGGCTTCACGATAATTGACAGTGATCCAAAACGCATAAAGTTTGGCGACTGCATAGGGTGAACGTGGATAGAAAGGGGTTGTTTCCTTCTGGGGCGTTTCCTGAACCAGACCATAGAGTTCGGAAGTCGAGGCCTGATAAAATTTAGTTGACTTTTCCAGACCTAAAAATCTCATGGCTTCAAGTAATCTTAGTGTGCCTAATCCGTCAACATCTGCAGTATACTCAGGAGATTCAAAAGAAACAGCTACATGACTCATAGCGCCAAGATTGTAAACCTCGGTTGGCTTGGTTTCGCTGAGGATGCGCGTTAAATTGGAAGTGTCGGATAAATCACCGTAATGTAAATTAAATTTAGGATCTTTAATGTGCGGGTCCTGATAAATATGATCAATGCGATCAGTATTGAAAAGAGACGCCCGTCTTTTGATTCCATGTACTTCATAGCCTTTATCTAATAAGAATTCCGCTAAATATGAACCATCTTGTCCAGTGATACCTGTTATTAATGCTACCTGCTTACTCATATCGATTCCCAAAACAAAAAACAAAGGCTGTTTTTCAAAATGCAACAAGCCGCGAAAGTGTAATATTACAATAAAATGTTAATAATCAAATTACAGTTTTATTCCCCATTTAGAATTTTTTGAGGATTAAAAAAGAAGCTATATTTTAGTTGTTGATCTAAGGTTCTTAAATTGGATAAATCTATCAACAAACGAAGTTCTTAAGAACTTGACCGGAGTCGTAATGATTTATTGGTAATTGACAGAAAAGTCGTCCAAATAATTTGTTGCATCCTCGTTCGAGTGGTGATCGTCTAATTGAAATGCATTAATTCCTACACGCGACATAAAATAGATTTGATCCGGCAGAAAATTGCCTACCGCTCTAATTTCACCCTGAAAACCTAATCTGTTTCTTAATAAACGAGCATGGGAAAAGTGTCGACCATCTCCAAAATTGGGGAAATACAGTTCTATCAGCTCAATTCCGCTCAAAATCGCAGCTAGTTTGCCGGTATCGTCAGATGGAGTCAGGCGAATTCCGGTTTTTCCGGATCTGCCACGTAATTGATTTTGCTGATCTATCCAGCGGCTTAGAGAAACAGTAATGTTTCCGGAATCACTGACAATGTCGTCATCACTAACAAAAGTCCATTCATTATTGATAAGTGTTTTATCTTTTATGATCTGCATATATTTTATTTTTAAATGGTTCAATACTAATCCGCTTAACGGTTTGAAGAAATGTTTCACTTTCCAGTCGCAGTTGAACATAAACATCCAGTATGTCGATCACCGCTTTGGTTATCTTTGGTTTGGCAATTGCCGGACCTAGCCGTTCACCAATTGCAGCCTCATTTTCAGAAGAACCGCCTAATGTTACTTGATACCATTCCTCCCCATTCTTATCAACGCCAAGTATGCCTATATGACCAACACTTTGATGCGCACAACCGTTCATGCATCCGGAAAAGTTAATTTTGACATCGCCAATGTCATGTACGTAATCAATATCGTCAAGCGCCTCATTTATTTCTTTGGTAATGCCAATTGAGCTGGCGTTTGCCAAAGAACAGAAATCCAATCCCGGGCAGCAAATTATATCCGTCACTGTGCCAATATTAGGTGTCGCCAGTTTTAATGCATGCAGTTTTTGCCAAAGGACAAACAGGTCGGCTTGTTTTACATCAGCCAGCACTAAATTTTGCCTATGGCTGCTTCTAATTTCTCCAAAACTGTATAAATCCGATAGCTCAGCGACAGCATCAAGTTGATCGGCAGTGATATCGCCAGGCGGTGAATCGGGCGCCTTAAGCGATACAAAAACGGCGCGGTACCCATTTATCCGATGATTGACAGTGTTGTGCGTCAGCCATTTGGAAAATTCCGGATTAGCCTGTTCTGATAAAAAGTGATCGCCCTCCGCCGCATTTAGATCATAGGCTGGCGGTAAAAAATGCGCTTTCATTGCTGAAATCCGCTCTTCGCTGAGCGTCATGCTGTCCCGAATAGCCAGCCATTCAGCCTCTACCAGCGCAATAAATTTTTCAAGCCCAAGCTCCTTGACTAGAATCTTGATCCGAGCCTTGTATTTATTATCTCTGCGGCCATGCAAATTATAAATACGCAGAATCGCTTCAAGATAAGAAAGAAGATGAGTTTTTTCAAGAAATGGCTTGACTGTTTGACCTATTAACGGCGTTCTGCCAAGTCCGCCTCCGGCCAGTACCCTAAATCCGACTTCACCGGCTGAATTTTTTATCAGATATACTCCGATATCATGCAATTGCGCGGCCGCACGATCATGTTCCGAACCGCTAACGGCAATTTTGAACTTACGTGGCAAATATGCAAATTCAGGATGAAATGTCGTCCATTGGCGGATTATTTCACAATAAGGGCGCGGATCTTCAATTTCATCAGTGCAGACGCCGGCAAGATGATCTGATGTGGTGTTTCTTAAGCAGTTGCCGCTGGTTTGGATGGCGTGCATTTGCACAGTAGCCAGTTCCGCCAGCAAATCAGGCACTTTTTCCAGTTGAGGCCAATTGAACTGCACATTTTGTCTGGTGGTAAAATGGCAATATCCTTTGTCATATTTTCTGGCGATCTCCGCAAGCTTCCTAAATTGCCGGGAAGAGAGCAAACCATATGGTACGGCAATGCGTAACATGGGGGCGTGAGTTTGAATATACAGGCCATTCATTAAACGTAAAGCTCTAAATTCATCTTCCTTGAGCTCACCATTTAAAAATCTTTGGGTTTGCCCTCTAAACTGAGCGACCCGTTCCTCAATTAGTGTTTGGTCTTCTTTGTTGTATTGATACATGTACGATTAAATGCAAGAAATTTGTTATCTTTAATAAAGTCGGATAATGTCTGGATTAAATGGCAAAATTCACTTTCTGATGATACCATAAGAAGGCTTGTAATATTCGTATTTGATAACAACTATAACTTAAAGATAAGGGAAGGGGGTTGCTTTGTTGCGCTTACTGTTAATTTTTGCTGGTTTGCTATTGCTGCCGGAACTGGCTATGGCCGAAGAATTTAAGACTTTAGGATTAACCGGAACTGAAAGGGGTATTTATACAGTTTTAATTTTTCTGATCGCTTACGGCTTTGTGATGGCCGAAGAATTTACCCACTTACGTAAGTCTAAACCCGTTATCTTTGCAGCAGCTGTCATTTGGGCGCATGTTGCAATTCTTGCCAGCGACGCCGGAATTCCAAGTGGAGAATTACATGCTGCTTTTGAGCATGATTTAAAAGAATATGCAGAATTAATGCTGTTTCTTTTGGTCGCCATGACTTACATCAACTCCATGGCGGAACGCAATGTATTTGAAGCGTTGCGGTCTTGGTTAATAAGGAAACAGTTTGGTTACAAACAACTATTTTGGATTACAGGCGTCATTACATTTTTTCTGTCATCAGTAGCGGATAATTTGACTTCAGCTCTTTTGGTTGGGGCTGTGGTGATGGCTGTAGGCGCCGATAATGAGAAATTTGTTTCGATAGGTTTTGTCAATTTGGTTATCGCAGCAAATGCGGGTGGAGCTTTTTGCCCATTTGGCGATATTACCACTTTAATGGTTTGGCAAGCTGGATATGCAGAGTTTTTCGATTTCTTTAAGCTTTTTATTCCATCGGTAGTTAACTTTGTGGTTCCGGCATTTTTTATGTCTCAAGCGGTTCCGTCTGGCCAGCCTCTGGCAACCAATGAGGCTGCAGTTCAAATGAAACCGGGGGCCATTCAAGTCTGCGCAATGTTTATGTTGACTATCGGGCTTGCCGTCAGTTTTAAACAGTTTTTGCATTTACCACCATTTATGGGAATGATGCTGGGTTTGTCTATACTGATGCTTTATGGTTACTATTTGAAAGTTAAGTTCCCTGATGTGGACACCGGCAAGCGTTTTGATATTTTTGAGAAAGTTAAAGAAGCTGAATGGGATACCTTGTTGTTCTTTTTTGGCGTTTT
>CAVUMJ010000071.1:0-3101 GCA_963741375.1 uncultured Pseudomonadota bacterium | reverse complement strand
ATTAGTCTTTGATTCTAAAAAATCGGGCAGGCTATGAGAAACCAGGTTCTGCAGATCAAATCCAATTGAAACCGTGACAAAGCCCAGCAATTCACCGCGATCCAGCACCGGGATAATACCTATAAAAATATTCTTTAATAAGTCATCAGGAGAATTTATTTCAACAATGTCTTTGTATCCACCCCTATTTTTAATAAATGATCCCGGCAGTTTTTGTACCTAAATCAATTCCGGAATTAAACCCGCCAAGGAGATTTTGTTCCCTATCCCAAATATTCAACGAAGAATTAAGTGATTCTCTTTGCAGTGAACTATTTGCCCAAAGTTTGAAAGCGTCAGCCGTAAAATTTGAATTGCTTTTATAAAAATCTGATATTAATTCTTCATTTTCCGAAGCATTTTTTAGCGTCTCTTTTAATAAAAACCGCAGCAACTTATCATTAGGCCTGTTTATTTCAAGCGCTGTAGTTCTAAGTCTATTTTTATTGTAACTGGTTTAAGACTCGTATTGCTATTTAGATCATGCAATATTGTTCCACGAGTATTGTATGACTCCGGCAAAGATGGGTTAAGTGCAATTGCCTGTTCAATACTGCTTAAAGCCTGCTGATACTGATTTAATTCCTTTAACGCATTGCTACGATTCCTGTAAGCATCAGCATGAGATGGCTGTAAGGCAATAACCCGGTCAAATGCGCTAACGGCCTGCGGCATTTGGTTCAGCCGGGCATAACCCAAACCCAGATTAAACAAAGCATCAATCTGTCTAGGTTCCAACAATAACGATTTTTCAAGCAACTCAGTGCCTTTTTCCAGCTCTCCCAATTGAAGATTCAGAATACCATATGCATAAAGCAACTGAGGTTGCTTTTGATTAAAACTCAATAATTTTTTATATTTAGCTTGCGCCTCGACCAATTGTCCTGTTTGGTGCAGATACATGGCTTGTTTAAATAACTCATCCTGATTTAGCGAGATTTTTTTGGTTTTCATAGTCAATGTTTTTAAGATTGATTGCAGGTTAATGGACTGGCAATTTTCATCGCCTGATCAGCATATTGCCTTGAATTTAAATTATGTCCTAATTGATTTAACCGCGCCAATGTATTGTCAGTCAATGGCTCTTGATTGACTGTAAACGTGGGGTTTAATTTTACAAATTATACTTTTTTTGTATGACACAAATTCTACACATGCAAAATAAAGGCTTTAACACCAATAATTTACTTAGTTATGGATTAATCATCACAAATCCGCATTGTTATAAATCTGTAACATTTATGCATTATGCTTTACAGGTAGTCGCAGGTGGTTCACAGCCTACATTTATCCAGATAAAAATTGTCACGGTATTCGCTTTGAACGAAAATGACGCATTAGTTAATGACAAAAAGTACATCGTTTCGATGCGGCTGAATAATGCCGACAGAAATGCTGTACGTTCTACGGCAGCCCGTTTGTTTGTCCGCGAATCCGAATTATACCGATTTGCGGTTTACCACTTAATGCACAGATTACACAAACTGCATGACGAGGCCTGCACAGGCAGTGATTTATTGCCGCTGTTTCTGGAAATCAAGGATGAACTGTGCCAGCATCTCAATTTAAAAAAACATCAGCTTTTCAAAATTTTCAACGGAAAAAACACCACGCCGGATAAATTTGTGGCTATGTCCGATATTGAACTTTTGCTATTGCCTCATCATGCTGTCAGACAAAGGTTGATACAAACACCGGAAGCCAGCAAAGCTAAACATGCCAATACTTCTATCTGGCTGGAAAGTTATCTTCGAGAAAAATACCGTTTTAACTTGGATATTGAAGACGTTGTGAATTAATTGCTTTTGTAACGATTAAGCCTAGATGAAACACAGTGTAATCAAGGCTTCTCGTTTTTTCTTTACGGTGAATAGTTACTCACTTTTTACATACCGCTTTTATAAAAAAGAGCACATTATCAGGCAATACTAGCCAACTACTAAGAGGCGACTCAAACCTCTATTTCGATACCATAATCTTTGCTCAATTTCGCGACCAATTCAGAAATAACTACCGACCAGTCACCAGCAATAGTTTGCCGAAACAGCGTTGCAGCTGGATACCAAGGACTGTCGGTTCTCTCCAACATCCATCTAAAGTCCGGTGAGTAGGGTAATAAAATCCAAACCGGCTTTCCCATCGCTCCGGCAAGATGCGCCACTGAGGTATCAACAGAAATCACCAAATCCATTTCAGCAATCAATGCGGCAGTATCGGTAAAATCATCCAGCTCATGTATACGTAATTGACTAAAGTCAGTCAGCTTCTGCCTATCGTCAAGACGAAATTCCTTTTGCAGGCTGTGAAAGTCTAACGGCATGGCTAGTAAAGGCTCCAATAATTCAATTGGAATACTGCGTTTATGATCATTTTTATGCTCTTTGGAACCGGAAAATACTAATCCAACCCGCAATTGAAAATTTTTTGGGCCTAAATGTTCTCGCCAATAGTTCTGTTTATCTCTATCTGCAAACAAATAGGGAATTGACACGGGTATAGTTTCAACAGTAGTCTTAAAAGCCAAAGGCAAACTTAGCAGCGGACAATGCAGATCAAAACCCGGTAAAATTTCGCCTTGATCAATCAAAGTAAAATTCCCCTTTAGCGAACTTAACAGGCTTTTTAACTCTTTTTTCACTTCAATCAAAACTTTTGCCTGTAAAGACTCCAATAATGGAAAGTAGCGACAGAACTGTATGACATCGCCTAAACCCTGTTCCATATGAATTAAAATAACTTTATCAACAAGAGACTGATCTCCCAGCCAGAGAGGTTGAGAAAAATCTCTAGCCGGCAGATATCCGTCAATTTGCCATCTCCACTCGTAAAGCCTCCAACCATCCTCAAAATCACCTGCTAACAGTTTAATCCAGGCTTTATTAAAATATGGCTCGACAAAATCGGATTTTATGGCAATAGATTGATTAAAACAGTTAAGCGCGTTATCCAGTTGTTTTAAAGTCAAATAAAGCTGTCCAAGATTATTGTATGCCTCATAATGAGCTGAGTTGAGAAATATAGCTTGCTGATAACAAACTAAGGCCTCTTGCAAACTATCCAAT
>CAVUMJ010000070.1:0-17656 GCA_963741375.1 uncultured Pseudomonadota bacterium | reverse complement strand
CGCTCGCGTGCTCGGCGCAGTCTGGGTGCTGTTTGCCTTGCTGGTGGCGCTGCACGTCCACGGATCGTCCATCGCTCTTTCCGCCAAGATGTGGGCTCCGCAGCAGGCGGAGAACCACTATCTGGCCCAGCCCGTCCTCAAAGCCCTGCACGGCCGCGCACCTTGGCTGCGCGATTTTCTGCATGGCCAAATCACAGGCCATCCGCAGCGACGAATGGGCGATCTTTATATGTTGCCTACGCTTCGCTCAACTACGTGTTGCTCTCCGAGGGCGTTGCCCTGGGCTGGTACACGCCACGCCTGCGGCGTGAAGGAATTACCATGCTTTTTCTTTCCAGCCACTCAAATTTCGGTTATACATGAGCTGGTTGTATCGGCAAAACCGAAGCGCGACCCGTTAGAATCCTGTTGGTCGAGGACAGTCCTTCGGATCGGGTCTGATCCAGGAATCATTGGTCCAGGACTATCCGGGCCAGTTTCGGTTCACCCATGCCGAGACCCTGGCGGACGGGATGGCCCTGGCGCGGAAAGAGACTTTCGATGTGCTGCTGCTGGACCTGTCTTTGCCCGACGTCACGGGACGAGAGACGTTTCTGCGGGCGCGTGGAGAGGTGCCGGAATTGCCCATCGTGGTGCTGACCGGCAGCGAAACGAAGCCATCGGTCTGGATGCCCTCCGGCAGGGAATCCAGGATTACCTGATGAAGGGTTCCGCGTACGGGCGGCAGACGGCTCGCGCCATCCGTTATGCCATCGAGCGCAAGCGGGCCGTTACCGCCCTCAAGAGGCCGAAGCCGCCCTGCAAGGGGAGCGGGACCAATTAGAAACCCGCGTGCGGGAACGTACTGCCGAGCTTTCCCAGGCCAACCGCGCCTTGCAGGTCGGAAATCGCCCAACGCCAGCGGGCCGAGGGCGCTCATCTCCAGGTCCTCCGGCGGTTGTCCGGCGCCGAGGAAACCGAGCGGGGACGCATTTCCCGGGAATTACACGACCAACTTGGCCAAGACCTTACGGCGCTCAAACTGGGCCTCCAGATGTTGCGCCGGCAAGGTCCCTTTTCGGATTTGGTCCAGGAGGGCGTCGCCGCTTTGGAACCATTGGCCGAAGGGCTGATGAGGCGCATCCATCGACTGGCCTGGGAACTGCGCCCTTCCGTCCTGGATGACCTCGGCCTGGAATTGGCCCTCGGCCGCTACACGGCCGACTGGTCTGAAAGCCATGGTGTCGCCTTGGATTTCCACAGCGGCGGCGGTGAAGGTTCGCGGCCTCCTCCCGATTGCGAGACCGCCCTCTATCGCATCACGCAAGAGGCTTTGACCAACATCGCGCGCCACGCCAACGCCCGGCGGGTCAGTGTCTTGCTCGAACGGCGCCCCGGCCTCGTTTCCCTGATCATCGAAGACGATGGCAAGGGATTCGACGCCGACGCGGTGTTGGAGGCCGCGGCAGCCCAAGGCAGCCTCGGATTATTGGGAATGAGGGAGCGGGTCAAGCTGGTCGGGGGAACGATCGAGTTCGAATCCACTCCCGGGGCAGGGGCCGCCGTTTTTGTCCGCATTCCACTCGCCGATCGAGGTCATAAATCGTGATCAGAAAATGGCGCATACTGCTGGCCGACGATCATAAGATCGTCCGGGATGGTCTGAGGCTGTTGATCGACGGCCAGACCGATATGTAGGTCATCGGCGAGGCCGCCAATGGCAAGGAAGTGCTCCTCCGGGCGCGAGAGCTCAACCCCGATATGGTGGTCATGGATCTATCCATGCCCGAGCTGAACGGCCTCCAAGCGACCGAGCGGCTAAAGACCGCGCAACCGCAAATCCAAATCATCGCCCTGACCGCCCACGAAGACGAAAGTTACTTGAGCCTTTTGTGCAAGGCCGGCGCCTCCGGCTATGTCCTCAAGCGCTCGGCGGGCGAGGAGTTGATTGAGGCGATTCGCGCGGTGGCAAAGGGCGGCGTTCATTTCGAGGCTACCCTCGCCGCCAAGGCCCTGGCCCGGCAGTTGGCCGGGGGCTCGGCGGGGGGCGAGCCGGTGGCCACCGATCTCAGCAGCCGAGAAAAGGAAGTTCTCACCCGCTTGGCTTGGGGTTACAGCAATAAGGAAATCGCCGCCGGCCTCGGCTTGAGCGTCAAGACCGTCGAGACCTACAAAGTGCGTGTCGGCGAGAAACTCGGCCTCCACAGTCGCACCCAGATGGTCCAATACGCCCTCCGCCAGGGTTGGTTGAACGAGACGCGTCCGGGAATTCCCTGACACGGCCTGTCTGTTCTTCCCGACTGTCCGAGTTCCAGGATGTGAATTATCCTGCTTGATATGTTGACCATTGCTGAAAAGGTCGCGGACCATACACCGAACCATGCTTTGAAAGGCAGGCAGGCATGGCACGAACCTCGAGCCACAGGCAAACAGGTCGCGAGACCCAAAACGCTCGATCTGCGGCTGCCTGCGAGCACCTCCGATTTGGCGAGTGATATCATGAGGGCGTTCAACCTGGCAAAGAGCGCGGGCAAAGAACTTAACGCCACCTTCACCTCCGGCCCCGTTTGAGCCTGTGGAAGAACCAAGCCCCGCGTCAGAAATCGCAATCGTATTCGGGCGTCTGAACAGACGCTGGCTGGCCGATCTGGGCGTGAACGACCTTTAAAACAAGGGTTATTTTGTGAATGACACCGACACGCGCCCAGTGGAAATCCTGCTGGCCGAAGACAGTCCGATCGACGCCGAACTGACGATCGAGGCTTTCCGGGAAGCCAAGTTGCGGAATCGGTTGATTCACGTCGAGGATGGCGTGGAGGCGCTCCGGTTCCTTAGGAGACAGGCGGAATACGCTCAAGCGCCGCGCCCCGATATTATCCTGTTGGACTGGAACCTGCCGCGCAAGACCGGACGGGAGGTGCTGGCGGAGATCAAAGCCGACGAGAATCTGCGGAGCATCCCGGTGGTCGTCATGACCACCTCGCGTGCCGATCAGGACGTGGCGCAGGCCTACGAACTCCAGGCCAACTGCTACATCAACAAGCCGGTGGATTTCGAGCGGTTCTTGCAGGTGGTCCATTCGATTGAGTCCTTCTGGCTCTACGTAGTGAGCCTGCCCACGCGAACTTCCCGCCCCCAAGATTAAATGGGAGACTATGTTCGCCTCCGGGGAGGAGGAGGAACTTTATAACAACTGTTTGACACAATTATGAACGATACCATTCCATTGAAGCCCCAAGCCCTGATCATTGACGACGAACCCCAAATCCGCCGCCTGCTCCGGATGTGCCTCGGAGAAAACGGCTACCGCGTTCACGAGGCCGCCTCCGGCCAGGACGGTATCCGTGAGGCGGCCCAACACCCGCCCGACATCGTTATTCTGGATCTTGGCCTTCCGGACATGAACGGCGTAAATGTGCTGAAACGCTTGCGAGAGTGGACTAAGGCGCCGATCGTGGTCCTCTCGGTAAACGACCGCGAGGAAGACAAGGTCGCGGTCTTGGATGGCGGCGCCGACGATTATGTGACCAAACCCTTCGGCACCGGGGAGCTGTTGGCGAGACTGCGCTCGGCCCAGCGCCACGCGGCGCCCGGTGGCGAGAGTTCCGTGTTCCGCGCCGGCGATTTGGTCGTGGATATGACCTCGCGGGTGGTCACGCTCCGTGGCCGGGAGGTCAGACTGACGGCCACGGAGTATGCTCTGCTGCGCCTGTTCGTCCGGCACGCCGGCAAGGTCCTGACGCACCGCCACATTCTCAAAGAGGTCTGGGGCCCAAATTGCGTCGAATACACTCATTACCTCCGTGTCTATATGGTACATCTGCGGGAAAAGTTGGAGGCTGACCCGGCCAATCCCCGCCTCGTGGTGACTGAGCCGGGAGTCGGATACCGACTGCTCGCCGCGGCTTGACACCAGCTCGGCCGGCTCATACCTCGCAAAGCGCCATCATTCTGTCCAAGGTTTCCAGCGGCGCTTTAGTCGGAGTGAATTCATGGGCGATGAAGCCTTGGTACCCAGGTCGGCGATGGCGCGGCAAATTCCGGTGTAATTCATTTCCTGGGTGTCATCAAATTCGTGGCGGCCCGGGTTGCCGGCGGTATGAAAGTGGCCGATATACTGGATGTTCTGCCGAATGGTGCGGATGATGTCGCCTTCCATGATCTGCATGTGATAGATGTCGTAGAGCAGCTTCACCCGCGGCGAGTTCACCCGCTTGCACACCTCCACGCCCCAGGAGGTGTGATCGCACATGTAACCGTGATGGTCGACCTTGCTGTTGAGCAACTCCATGCACAGGTTCACGTTGTTGTCCTCGGCGATCTTCTTTATGCCGTTGAGGAACAGCACCGAGTTGTCCATTCCCTCCTCGTCCGTGATTCCTTTGCGGTCGCCCGCAAGCACGATCACGTTCGGGGCGCCCGCGGCCGCCGTCGCCTTGATGCTTTCCTCCATCGCTCGGCTCATCTCGGCGTGGCCTTGTTTGTTGTTGATGCCGTACTGTATCCCGGTGCCACCCGGCACCATGCTCGGAACCAGGCCGTGTTTCTTGAGCGCCTGGAATCGGTCGGGGCCGACCAGATCAATGCCCCAGGCGCCGAGCCGGGCGGCCTCACGGCACATGCCGTCGAAGTCGAGGTTGGCGCCGTGGAACACACCCGGGCAGAGGGTTTGGTGCAAGCGCCCCTTGCGGTGGGTGGGCTCGGCCCGTAACTGGTTGGGGACAAATATGGAAGCGGTGGTCAAGGTGCCTACCGTGGCCAAGAATCGTCGGCGTCGGATCCGTTCAGGAGAATAAGTTGTCATGGCCGCAGCTTAATTGTCCTGCGCTCCAATTCAAGCGCGAACGCACGGGCCGATAGGTGCGTGGGGTAGCGGATCCGTGCTGGGCACTCCGGACGACTCCGGCTCGGGAGATGGGAAGAAGATCCAAGAGGCCCCTTGACCACGACGGTGGTTCTGCCACCCTTTTTTTCGCGATGAGTGAACGCATGAGCCCACCCCAACCGCAACGGCGGAAACATCGACTGTGGATGCCCTTGGGCGTTCTTTGCGTGGCGGGCCTGGTTTCGACCTGGATCCGGGCCGATAAGGAGATGGAACGGGTGGTGCGAACCCTCTGGACAGAGCTCACGATGGTGGGAAGCCTGCTTGTCCTCGGGGTCTGGTTTCTCTTGCTGTCGGGATTCCGGTGGCGGACGCGTCTGGCGGTGCTGGTGGTGGCCGTAATGGCGGTGGCCGGCGCGCGAGGATTTCTCCGAGTTGATGGCGCCATCGACGGTTCGGCGAGGCCGCGATGGGTTTGGAGGTGGGAGCCGCGTAAAGATTATGTGGGGAGGGATTTACCCACGCCGGCGTCAGCGGGCACGCTGGCTCCCTTGCGGGCGTTCATGGCGGAGTCAAATACAGATAGTTTATCTTCGCCGGTCAACAGGATAATCAAGCGTTCGCATTTCATCAGGCCGGCAAAAGTCAAGCTTAGTCTTTCCGTGTTCGGGCCGGTTACGGTGCTTTGTTTGGCGTTAATGGCTGCAGTGAGCTGATCATTATCGTCCCGCAACGCTTTGCTAAGACCAGCAGCATGAGGAAACAAAGAGGCAGTATGGCCGTCGTTACCCATGCCAAGAATGGCTAGCGTAAACGGCTGAGGCAAGGCGCGGTAATTCGACTCGGTTGCCGGTTGCCCTTGGGCCGGACGGTTCGCCGGGGTTTTCATGCCTGTGAAAGATGCCGCCTTGGCATTGTTTATCAATAAGCAACGTTTGATTAACGCTTCGTTACTGGCGCTATGATCTTCATCGACCCAGCGCTCGTCAACCAGCGCGACCTTGATTTTTTTCCAGGCCAGGTCGGTTTTGGATAAAGCTTCATAAAGCGGGGCAGGGGTGGAGCCTCCGGAAACCAATAATGTGGCGCAACCGTTTTTACTGAGCGATTCAGACAGAATATCCACGCATTCCGCTATCAGCGCAGTCAATAAGTGATTACGATTCTCAAAGTGAAATTCTCTAACCATGACAGTATTTCTCAATTATCAATGCAGAATTATTCTTCCCAGGCCCGGCCATCTCTTGCCAATAAGGCAACAGAGGCAATGGGACCCCAGCTTCCGGCCGGATAAGGTTTAGGTTTAATATGATTATTGGTCCAGGCGGAGTGAATGGAGTCTACCCATCGCCAGGCCTGCTCTATTTCTTCACGGCATAGAAATAAAGTTGGATTGCCGCGTAAAGCTTCCAGAATTAATTTTTCATAGCCCCCAAAAATACGGTTTTCCTTGAATGTTTCAGAAAAGCTAAGGTCAAGTTTGGTTTGCTGTAATTTGATGTTGCCATCTATGCCCGGCACTTTGTTGAGCATGACCACTTCCACGCCTTCGTTAGGCTGCAGATGGATGACCAGTTTGTTTGCCGGCAGGTTATTAAAACTTTCTTTGAAAATATTGTGCGGTAACTGTTTAAAGTTAACCACAATCTCAGTGCGTTTGTTAGGGGTGCGTTTGCCGGTGCGCAGATAAAAAGGCACGCCGGCCCAGCGCCAATTGTCCACATCAACCCGAATGGCCACAAAAGTTTCCGTGCTGCTGGAGGTATTGGCGCCTTCCTCTTCCAAATAGCCCGGAACCGGCTTGCCTTGCACAAAGCCGCTAGTGTATTGGGCGCGCACGGTTTTTTCCTCAATATTGCGCTTGGTAATAGGGCGCAAGGCTTTTAACACCTTGATTTTTTCGCTATGAATGCTTTCAGCTGACAGATCGGCAGGCGGTTCCATTGCCACAAAAGTCAAAATTTGCAGCAAGTGGTTTTGCAGCATATCCCGCAACTGGCCGGTTTTGTCAAAATAATCCCAGCGCCCTTCAATGCCTATCTCTTCGCCAACAGTGATTTGAATATGGTCGATGGTGTTGTGATTCCAGTTGGTGGTAAAAATCGAGTTGGCAAAGCGCAAGGCCAAAAGGTTTAGCACTGTCTCTTTACCCAGATAGTGATCAATCCGATAAACCTGGTCTTCCTTAAACACTGCGGCAACCACATCGTTGATTTCTTGCGATGATTTAAGGTCATGGCCTATGGGTTTCTCCATGACGATTCTGGTTTCAGCATTGATTGCGCCACAGTGATCCAGGCCTTGACAAATATTTTTGAACAAGAGAGGCGATACGGCCAGATAATTAACCATTACCCGGCTATTTTGATCGATAGCGCCAAGTAGCTGATTGTATTCATCAGTTTTGGTCAGGTCAATTTTCACATAGGACAATCTTTGCGAAAATTGCTGCCAAATCTCGTCGTTAATCGAATTATTTAAAAAGGACTGCAAACTTTGATAAGCAATTTCAACAAAATCTTCATTTTTTAGCTCCAATCTGTCCACGCCGATAATGCGGGTTTCAGGCTCAATTAGCTTGTGTTTTTCCAATCTATACAGAGAAACCAGCAATTTTCGTTTGGATAAATCGCCCAGAGCGCCAAAAATCACTAAGTCGCAGGGCTTGTAAGTGTCGTTATTCATTATATGTTCAAAAAATTAGACTGGCTGTGCGTGAGGTATGAATGGCATTTATGGGCAAAACATCAGACTGACGCGTTTTTGCATCATTATAATGTTCCTGATTGCCTATGGACAAGTCCGGAACATTGATCAATTGTTTGCGTAGCGGTTTTAAACTAATTGTTTTAAACGATATAAAGCTTCCAAAGCTTCTCTGGGACTCAACTGGTCAGGGTTAAGTTCTTCAAGCAGGCAAACAGCGGGGTGACAATCCTGGCTGGAAAAAAGATCGAACTGGTTGACTTCCTGATGATTTTGTATTTCTTTATAAGCGGTATTTTCAAGCTGTTGCAGTTTGTTTTTGGCATGAGCGATCACTTCCTGCGGAACGCCAGCCAGCGCCGCGACTTGCAGGCCGTAACTCTGACTGGCCGGGCCGTCCTTAACGGCATGTAAAAATACGATTTTGTCGCCATGCTCTTTGGCATCCAGATGCACATTGTGTATGCCGGTTTGCTCTTCGGCAAGAGAGGTCAGTTCAAAATAATGGGTGGCAAACAGGGTAAAAGAATGGCTGCGTCTAGCCAGATAATCGGCACAGGCCCAGGCTAGAGACAAGCCATCAAAAGTGCTGGTGCCGCGGCCAATTTCATCCATCAAGATTAAACTGTTGCTGGTGGCGTTATTTAAAATGTTAGCGGTTTCCGACATTTCCACCATAAAGGTGGAGCGGCCGCTGGCAAGATCGTCCGATGCGCCTATGCGGGTAAAAATTTTATCTACGGGTCCGCAACGTAAAGATTGCGCCGGTACATAACAGCCTATATGCGCCATTAATACGATCAGCGCAGTTTGGCGCATATAGGTGGATTTTCCGCCCATATTGGGGCCGGTAATCACCAGCATGCGCTTTACGTTGCTGAAGCTTAGATCATTGGCGACAAAAGGGATGCTGGATAAGTGCTCCACTACCGGATGACGGCCGCCAATAATTTCTATACCTGGCTGTTGATCCAATACCGGTTGCGAAAAATTTAAGGTCTCGGCGCGTTCGGCAAAATTTGCCAGCACATCCAGCTCAGCTAAAGCTGCAGCACAATTTTGCAGTTCCGCTAAAGATGCCGCCAGCGTGCTGAGCAATTCGTCGTATAAATGCTTTTCAAAAGACAACGATTTTTCACGGGCGCTAAGCACCTTGTCTTCAAAGCTTTTCAACTCCGGGGTGATATAGCGTTCGGCGCCTTTCAGGGTTTGTTTGCGGGTGTAATGGACCGGCACTTTATCAGCCTGGGCATTGGATATTTCAATATAATAACCATGCACCCGGTTGTAATTGACTTTAAGATTGGCAATGCCGGAGCTTTGCCGTTCCCGCTGCTCCATCTCTATCAGAAATTGATCGGCATTTTGGCTAAGATTACGCAGCTCATCCAATGTGGCGTGATAACCGGGAGCAATGACGCCGCCATCACGAATCAGCACCGGCGGGTTATCAATAATGGCAGATTGCAGTAAAGCCAAAGTCTCCGGCTGCTCTTGCAACTGGGAACGCAATTTTTCCAAATGCGGATTATCGACAGCTTCTAAATGTTTTTGCAATTCAGGCAGCACGCCTAAGGTTTGCCGTAACACCAGCAAATCACGGGGACGAGCGGTTTTTAAGGCGATACGGGCGCTGATTCGTTCAATGTCGCCAACCTGACGCAAGGAGGTTTGCAATATCTCATAGAGTTGATTATCCAGTAAATTGGCAATACAGGCGTAACGGCCTTTAATGACAGCCTGGTCACGCAAAGGTTGATGTAACCAGCGCCGCAACCAGCGGCTGCCCATAGCGGTTATGGTTTTATCCAATACGCCAAGCAGCGTGTACTGCAACTGGCCGCTGGGGTGGCTGTCCAGCTCCAGATTACGGCGGCTTGCCGCATCCAGGCAAATACTGTCGTCAAAGCTTTCTACACAAATGCTTTGCAGGTGCGGTAAAGCGCTTTGTTGCGTATCGCGGATATATTGCAGCAAACAGCCTGCAGCGCTAATCGCCGCCGGTAAATGCTCGCAACCAAAGCCTTTTAAATCATGACAATTAAATTGTTTTAATATCAATAACCGGCAACTGTCTAAATCAAAATGCCAGGGCGGACGTTTGCAAAGCCCGCGTCGCTCTTTGATGAAGGTAGGCATGGCAAAATTTTCGCTATACAGCAATTCCGCCGGATTCAGGCGTTCAATTTCACTTAATAACTGGGTTTCCGATTCAAACTGTAACAGCACAAACTTGCCGCTGCCCAAATCCAGACTGGCTATGCCATAAAATTGATTAAATTGGGCCACGGCAACCAGCAGATTATCCTTGCGATCCTCCAGCAAGGCTTCATCAGTCACAGTGCCGGGCGTGACGATGCGTACAACTTTACGCTCTACCGGACCTTTGCTTTTGGCCGGGTCGCCTATCTGTTCGCAAATGGCGATGGAAACGCCTTGTTTTAACAACCGGGCAATGTAATTCTCTGCGGCATGATAAGGAATGCCCGCCATAGGAATAGGCAGGCCGGCAGATTGGCCGCGAGCCGTCAAGGTAATATCCAGTAACTGCGCGGCTTGTTTGGCGTCGTCATAAAACAGCTCGTAAAAATCCCCCATTCGATAAAATAACAACGTATCGGCATGCTGGGATTTGATGCGCAAATACTGCTGCATCATTGGAGTGTGCTGCGAGGTGTTAGGCTGAGTCATGGCCGGTATTTTAGCGAATTTCAGAAATTTTGGTCTGAAAGATTGCAGGGGCTCCGGCCTGAAGCCGACTGAAAGCTTTTTTCAAGGAATAGTTTGTTGTATGATTTTCTAATGATTGGGACTGGGTTAACTGTCACTTTTAATTACTGAATGCATGGCTCCGTAGGTGAGTCAATATCCTTAATTTGGCAATTCACTCCAAAAAAACCTTGTTTATTCACCGGAATCCATGAAAAAAATTGCCAGCAAAATTTCGAAAGCTTTGAAAAAGTCGAATTCGGGAAATATCGTAGCGTTGAATGACTTTCGAAAACTAAAAACTGAAACTGAAACTTTTTTTGAAGAGCTAAAATCCGCTGGTGTGGAAAATCTTGATCCCCTGCATGCGTACTATGTCAGAACACTGAATATTTTGTCAGGTCTTGGTGAAATACTTCAAACCATAACTGAGCCATCGCTTGATAAATTATTCAACATCATTGCGGAAGCCTACGATGAATACTTGCCGCAAGCTCCCCCCATGAGCCCGATAACGACCAGTTATTTCAATACTTGGCTGCTTTTTGACGTCGCTACAGGCATCGATAAAGAGAGTATAGGCTCCATAGTCATTGAGCTTTCGCGTGAATATGGCCTTGATGGCTCATCACTTAGGGTGATGGAAATTCTGCAACAATCTAGAATGGGCATCTACGAGTTTTTGGGTAATAAAAACGGTCGAATTTTTCTTAAGGAACTCATGAGCGATGAAGCGATTGAGTGCATTTGCCCATCCGGCTATCCGGGCCTCCAGCTTGGCGAATTGTGGTTTGCCAGAATCATGCCGCCTCTTTCAGAAAATTTTGACTATTCGGTGGTCATGACCACGCCTTACATTCTTGTTTCGCACGGCAAGAATGGCTGGTTGGAATATCTGAATAGAACCATCACCGGGAAAAAGACCAATAACTCCGCCAGCAGTTACGCCGGGCTGATGAAATACGGTCTAAACCAACTATTCTGGCCGGAATACATATTTCAAGCTTATACGGATTTCCGTCCCGACGCGATTTTTCTCAGAGGGTTGCCCGATATAATAGCAAGCAGGCCGCACGGAGAAGACACAACTAGAACCAAAGTCAGGCTGCCAAGCTGCACATAGTCTATGAACACTAGCCCCCAAAAATTCAAAATCAACAAAAAATTCAAACCATGCCCCGTTGAAGATGGCGATGAATTGTTTGCGAATGGTATTTTTGTGTTCAATGTAACAAAGATGTTGGCATTCATGGACGAAAACCCTGACTTATTTCCGTTAACACTAGCCAGCGTGAAGGAATACATCCTAACCACATCTAATCTGAACGAGGCATATTTGACATCGGACAGCGTAGATGTAAATTGGCCTGTGATTCTCGCCGAGATAGCGCCAAATCAGTACAATTTAATAGATGGTCATCACCGCATTGCAAAGGCCGGAAAATTGGGAATGGAACATGTGTCTGCATTCAAAATTGCAGCACAACAACACATAAGCTTTTTAACGACCAGCAAAGCTTACAGCACATATATCGACTATTGGAACTGCAAAATTGTCAGTTTAGGTCGCAAAGTCAGTGTGTGACAAAAGTGCTTCCCGGAATTTTCATCTGGTTTTTTCACTCCTGAATGCAATATCATCGCAATTTATCCAAAAATTGGATAACCTGCAAGGATGATAGATAGACATATTACACCAATTGTTGAAGAGGCGCTTGACCGTCAAGCTGCGGTGGCCAATTGGCCTATAAACAGGCTTGTTTTGATTTTTGGGGGTTACTCAACACTTCCCTAAATCCCGCTCACAACCTACTTCCTTCTGAACCGTCTCCTGTCCCAAGGCGCCACTGCTCGCCAACAATCGAAGTCTTGCCGATCGCCAGTCCGACAGGCTCCTAATCCGCTCCAAGCGGGCGTCAGACAAAGCGGTTTGGGTATTCAATATTTCCAAAATATCCGCATACGTGGTGGTATAGGATCAGATTTAGATGATGCACGAGTCAATAAACGCAATATGTGTCATCAAGAAAAATATGATTCTGACATTGGTTTTCGCGTTTGTTGTAAATTGCCAAACATGAAATTAATCAGCGTAAAAGATTGAATCTTAATAAATTTAGTGCTTATTCTACTGATAATTATGATACTGTGCTCCGCTATTTCATGGATTATCAATAATATCGCTGGTCTCGATTCACAAAATAAGAGAACCCTAAATAGTCAATTGCAACAAAATTATTTCTGCTGTAGGTCTCTTTTGTTACCATCAAGACTCAACTTAATTTTGCAGTATCCCCTAGGAGGCTGTCCGAGAATGCAAAATCCAAAAAATTGACCACAGTATATTGTGTACATTTCTGACTTAGACCACTATATATTGTGTCCAAAATTTTGAGAGTTCTATTCTCGGACAGCCTCCTAGGAAGAGTGCGAACGAGCTTTTTGAATGAAAAATTATCAATAGTTCCTATTATACAGGAATTATAGACAAAATTTCATGCAAAGCAAAAGATCATGCGCTATGGAAGATGTGGGACTCAATTGAGACCCTGAGAACTCTCGAAGGGGTAACAGAGATAATATTTATTGAATAGCATTTTAACGAAGTTTTGCCGGTCATTTAAAGCGCAATCCAAGACCGGCATAAGTTGCTGAAAGCAAACCACGTTTGGCGGAATGTGGTTATGTTGAATAAAACATCTTTCTATGGTAATCCAAATATGCCTGATGATGAACAGTAAACCATCTCAATGCGAGAGGTTTGTTAATTCCTAGCAACTGGCGTTGCTCTGAACTGATTTTGTCGGAAATTAACATTTGCCCATCAGCGTCAAAGGTGATTAAAAAACGATCAAAAAGCGCGTCTAAATTTGCACAAAGCAAAAATCCGTTAAAAACATCAAGGCGTTCGGCATCAGCACTGCAATCAGCCCACGGTTTAGCATGGCTTGCGCGCAATATATCGCTTATGGCTATGCCCGTTACAGCACAGGCATTTCTCCAATAACTCAACATGGCATTGCGAAATCGATCTTGGCCTATTCGCTGTCTGACTATCCGCTCAATTTCGGTTCCTTGTGTCTCTATTGAAGCATGAAGTGCTTCATCAACTTCTTTTTGGTAATCGTTTACTGCTTGATTGGGTAATGCTTTTGCTAATGCAGCAGCTCGGCGCAAAAAAATTGAAAGATCGTTAATATTGGCCAAAATGAAAGAATTATTACCATCACTAACTTCAGAATAGGATCGCTTTAACTCTTCAACTAAAGATGCTGTCAGTGAAGAGGTAATGAATACTGAAAATTTAGTGTTATCAACTGGTTCTGTGATTACTGCTTCTGCAGGATGACGCGCAGAACTTAAGCGTACTAAGCAGCCTTCAGATTGGAAATTATTTTCAAAGCCGTTCTCGTAACCAGCTTTTTCAATAAGAGATCGTGTTAAAGGGTTCAAAATATATTTTAGGCACTAAAAAGCTAAAGCAGGTTAATGTTGGTCGTTAGTAATTCTTTGAATAACGCTTCTGTTTTGTGAAAATTGAACAGTAGGTAAAACCAGTCTAGGTAAATGCATCCTTGAACATTGATTCATTAGAAATTCCCGCCAATAGGGCCAAACATGGAAACTGGCATTTTGTAGGGCATATTCATCAATGCATTCTTGGGGTGGTTCTTCTCCGCAAATGTATTCTGCTATGAATTCTCCCTCGACAAATGCCTTAACAGCTTCATTTTCCGGCTCAATGCTGGGGTCGATAAGACGTACGCCAAACTCAATAAAAACTCTGATTAACCACTTTGAATCGTCAAGTTGAGCAATTTGAGTTTGTTTAACCAAATGTTTGGTTTGGGTCTCCAAGAGATTTAAATTTTGCGCATACTTGGGATCAAAATCGTTTACACATTGAGCTACTGAACTTTTCAAGTAAACATCATTAATCTGCAATAAATCAATTGCTTTTTGATGATTTTCGCTCAACATTAAGCGCACCAAGTTAATGAATCCGCTACCCATTTACCAGAATTGGATTTGGCGACTTCTTTTGATGAATGTACCAACCGCAAATTTGGCCGTTTAAGATCATTGGCTTCAGTTTCAATGATTATGGGTGATTCGGGGCGAGCGTAATCCGTTACTTCGCGTGTATCAATTGTTACGGGCACATCAATAGAAATTTCAACACTGGCTTTTCTGGTCAATGATCTTAGTACATCAGGGAATTCATCGGCAACCCTCAGCAACTTATCCATTGCTTCCGACTGCATCACATCATCACTTTCATATTTGGAAAACGCTACCGGCCCGCCACCAAAAATTAAAGCTGCTTCTGCTTGATTGATGCCCAGCCGTTGTCTTAGTGCTTTCAATTCGGCACCGGTCAATAAACCGTCTACTTGTTTTTTAAACGCCATCATCGTGCGCTTGTTATTGCGGGTTTGAATAGGGCTAGCCTGCTCAGAACCACAGAAATCACATTCTGAATACTGACTATCAAGCAATGCCGTTTGTCCGTTGTACTCCACAGAATTTTTGTCAACTCGAAGCTCAAGATGTCCTTCTCCGCAAAGAGGGCAAATTTCGTCTTGTTTAGTCATGGTCGTTACCTGTTTTCAGAAAGGTGGCAAGACACCAGCAACAAAATCAAACCAGTCTTACCTATCGCAAATTTAATGTAATATTCAACATCCATTTCTTTGTCGGCTGCTTTTATCCATTCGCGCCGGAATACACGATAAGCATCACATGCGGCCCATGGGCCGTTTGGTTTTTGTTCGCACCACTCAGAACCAAGGAAATGACCATTACGCATACCAATGCGAATAAACTCGTCGGCATCATCACTGTCTAACGCATACTTTTGCATATCGTTAATGCACTTGCGCGTCCAAGGAATCAGGCTGTTACAGCCATTTTCGCCCAATATGGCCAAAATGTCTGCAGACTGGTAAAGTGGCCCGCCTGATATTTCGCGACTGGCATTCGCTGAGTCAGGTGGTCTGCCGTTGTAGCGGCTAATGTTTATATTATTTACCATTATGGTAATTCTTGCAAGAGGTGGACAGAAATGATCTTGTTAAGTTCACTGCAACTAATCTTGGATTTCTAGGAAATTTCGTTCCGTGGTTGAATGCCAATACTATGATTTGCGACGAGTTTCGATCTGGTTAAGCATAAATTGCATTTCAATAGGCATGTTAGGCCTTTCATTAGCAAGTAGCTTTAATAGCTTCCCAATGTGTTCTTCAAACAGTTGAAGCCGTCCAAGCCATAACGCAAGTAAAAACTCCAATGCTGCTTCCCCTTGATTATTTGACCAGTTGCTAATCACTGAATGCAGAACATCTGTCATTTGCCTGCTAAATTCTTCATCAACCGCATAATTCAATTCTACTGGTTTGGCAGATCGTAGCAAACAAGCTTGGATAACGCCGTCATTATAACGATCAAAGCAAGCTGGGCTAATCAATGTCGTGTGGTAGGTACTGGCTAAACCATTCTCATCTGATTTCACTCGTAAATCATGGAGTAGAGATTGAATTGTCCAATAAACATCCGATTGAGTACCGGCACGCGCTGGTAAATTTTACGCGTCAATTCGGCATCCATTCGTGAACGCAACAGCGGACAAGTCAATGTATTGGGGTTGATGCGACTGAAATCTTCAGTGCTCAAAGCGAAGCGGCGACGGTTGTCGGCTAGTTGGTCGGTTTGAGTCAGGAAAAAGGCAAATTCGGCCTGTTCAGCTCTGCCGAGGGTTAATAAGCAGAACTTCATTCGGCTATCTACTGCTGGAAATAATTTTTCGCGGTTTTCAATATCAAACAAGCTGATCAAATTGCCATTAGAAATTCGATTGAATAAATGTTGTGTGAATGAATCGGTTGCAATCCCTGTTGGTACGATTAAACCAGAACGTCCTGAAGAATTTTTCAAGTCGAGAAACAGTTCGGCGAATAAATAAGCAAGATTTAGACGGCCAAATCCTGATGTTGGAAAACGACCACTGGCATGAACGAAATTTTGGATCGATTCGGTTTGACGAACGATGTGCCAATATTCCCGAAATAAGCGGGGATTGCTTACCTCTAAAGCAGCAATCATTCGATCACGCGCAGCCATGTGTTTTGCATCTGCAACAGAAAGGTCTCTGGTGGCGAAAAACTCTTGTGGATCAAGTTGCAACATTTCCCAAGGCGGATTACCCAGCACACAATCGAAACCGCCTTTGGCAAACACTTGCGGGAAGATCAACGGCCAATGTAATACCTTTGCTTCTGTACATAATTGACGTGCGTTTGCCAAACGTTCCGATTGATGCACCAAGTGCAGTTCTGCGGCTGATTGGTCGGTATATAGTTCTAAGTACAGGTTTTGGCTGGTTGGCGTGGTGATTTTAGCCTGCTCGTCGGCCTTGATTGCCAGAAACGCGCCAATCAATAAATCGGCAGCATGACCGAGTTTATGTTCTTTGGCATTCTGCAAAAACTCACGGTAAGCAGTTTCTTTGATAGCTGCTTGCGCCGGTGTCGAATCCGGCAAATTTTCTAGCACTTCCAACTCGGATAAACCAGTGGCATCGTCGATGGCGATGTCGAAATTGCGGTTATTTTTGAGCTTACTGAAGGCTTTGAGCGCGTCTTTATTGGCTTTAGCGATTTCTTTACAGACTGTCTTATCATCGCCGGACAAGGGTTTGAAGGCAGCATCCGGGATGCCGGATTGTAATTGTTTGAGATCGGTCAAGCCGATCAATGCATCGCCGCAAATCAGATGGTGATCTAAAAACGACAGTGCCAAGCCTTCTTCAAAGCCTTCCAACCATAATGCGGTTCGGGCGAGTTCGATAGCCATCGGATTGCGGTCTACGCCAAAGATACATTTGCTGATGACTTCGCGCAGTGCATGTCGATAATCTTGCGGTTTTACAGCGCCTTCCGGCGCTTTTAAGGCAGCCAAGCGTTCCGCTAAACGCCGGGCGGCTGCCAATAGGAAATGTCCACTACCGCAAGCCGGATCGATAACCTTTATGCAGAGCAAAGCTTCGATTGGATTATCTGGGTTATTGGCTAAACGATCTTCAATGACCGGATCGAGTGCTGATTTGATTAGTTCTTGTACCAGACTGTCCGGGGTGTAATAGCTGCCTGTGGTTTTACGGGCATTACCTTGCGTACTGCCTTCGCTGGTCAAGCCGACAAAACCGAATTGCCGGGCAGGAATATTGATCTCCGGCACCAGTTCCAACAAGCTTTCATATACCGAGCCCAACTCTTCACTGCCCATATTGCCATAATCAACCGGCGCTAATGTGCCATTGATGCTAGACCAGCGTAGCTGTTTGATGGCGTCCAGCAGGAATGCGTTGTTTAAACTGCTATTATCCAAAGTTTGACATTGCGATGCAGCAATACGTAATGGTCCAGCGTTACATAAAGC
>CAVUMJ010000069.1:0-5230 GCA_963741375.1 uncultured Pseudomonadota bacterium | reverse complement strand
ATATAACAAAACATCGATATAGGGCAACCATTCCAATACCAGATGGCGGTTATCCTGGTCAATACTGTCAAAGTCCGGCATATCCATCCAGATTAAATGACTTTTATGATGATCATGATGACTGCGCACCTTAACACTGTCCAGCGGTAGTCCGCTCGGCAGTTGTTTCAGCGAAACCGATTGATGATGATACAAAGTTACTTCTTTTGAAGTTGGCCTTTCTACTCCTACCCTGGCAATTTCCTGTACTGCCAGTCGATTGAGCAAAGAACTTTTGCCAACGCCGGTGCCGCCCATAAACGCGACAATTAAAGGCCGGCTTGATAACTCATTAGGGTTAACAGCAAACAAAGCGTCGCTGTCGCCCTGATCAATTTCAAATAATGGTTTGGCGCTTTCTTTGGGTATCCGTCCGTCTGCCAGCGCTTTTTCAGCCCATTGCCGGGCCTGCGCTAACAATTCATAAAAATCGTAAGCCATGTTTTTTCTCTTTTAAGGCTTGTTCTGCATGTTGACAGGCTTGTTCGCTAATATTAAAACGGTTTTGGGAGTGGCAAAGCTCCGGTAAATGTTCCAAATTTTTTCGTAAACATTCTGCAAACAGTTTTTTCACTGCCGATAACTGTTGTTGCTTCAGCTCGGCTTCAACTTTGCCGATGTAACTGCCTATAGCGCTTTCAGCCAACAATGAGGTGATCGACAACATCATCGGCGTCAATACCAGATCGTGTAGGCCTATGCCACCGGCCTGTATCGCCAGCAGCATGCCTGCAACGTCGGTGCTGACTCTTGTCGCCCGCAAACTATTTAACAGCAAAGGCTGTTCCTGCAATTTGCGATAAAGTCTTTGCGCCGAATTTTCAATGTCTTGTTTAAAATCGGCATTATACTCATTTACAGCCAGATTAAATTCTTGGAGGATACCGAATTTTTGCTGTCTAAGCACGACAGCGGTTTCTTTCCACCACAGCACCGGCTGGGCTTCTGTTTCGTTGTTTTCCAGCAGTCTGTCCGCCAATTGGATAATAATATGTTCGGCAATTTGATTCAAAATCGCCACTTCCTGATTATTATCGGCTTGAGAGCCTGAACTATTGCCGCCAAATAATTTTCGCGCCGGCCAAGTTAATATGCGTCTGGTTTTAGCCAGAACGGTAAAGCCCGGCATCTCCAACAGATTAAGCAAATTTACCAGAGCTTTTTGAAATGTTTCGTAATGGTAGGGGTGGTCAAGATAATCTCTTTGATAATTTTTCAATCCCTGATTAACGCATTGGTTGACCATGACTTGCCAGCTATGTTGAGCCTGATGCTCGGCAAACACCGGAGCCAGCCAGGTTTGCCAATATCTGTTTATCAACTGCAATTGGGTAGACTGATGTTTTTGATGAGCGACTTTCTTGGCAAGTTTAAAAATTGCCTGATCAAAATTTTGCGGCCAAACCGGTAAAGCGCCTAATTTTTGAAACATCAGCGGAATAATTTCCGGAAGCGGCTCTTTACGGTGTTGATGCCACTTATCTTGTAAGGATTTAATTAAATCATTGCTAATGATTTCGTTCAGCTTATTGAAACAGATTAAGGTTGGCTGATTAAAATCGGCAATGGTTTGCATCACTTCCCAAACCGACTGATCCGCATATTTTTCCTTACTGACTACCAATATGATTAAATCCGCCAATGCTATGGTTCTGATTACCCCCTCGCGGTATTCATTGGCGTCGATAGAGTCAAAATCAGGCGTATCCCAGCATACGCAATCCGGCAATAACCTGGAGGTCTGCGGACTATCAGTTATCGAATAACAGTCAAATCGATCCCGTGACAGCATGGCGGCATCCAGACATTGAAACCGGCCAAAATATTGCTGTATGCCGTTCAGGCCGGCAAATTTAACTTTATGACCGAATCCATGCGGATGCACAGTAAAACCTGCCAAAGGGCTGACGCCTGCCAATTGCTGATTTAATAATAAATTGACGATAGAACTCTTTCCAGCTTGTGTCGGTCCTATTACGGCAATTTGCAACGGAAAATCAGGTGTTTCCGCGATGAGCCTGCCCTTGCTGATAAAGGCTTCCGCATACAATAACTGGTCTATACGCTGTTGAAATTCAGTATATTTGGGGTTTTTGTTATCAAGTTGCGCAATTGCGGATTGATAACGATGTTTTAGTAGCTGGATAAATTCAAGCATGATTAATTGGCTTGGGTTTATAATTACAAAGCAATTTACTTAGTTTTGTCGCCCGTTTTGAAATCATTATAAATATAACATTTCGGGTATGTTCATCTTGCCTCAGGGGGCTTGCATCATGAAAAAATCATTTGTTGTTTCATTTTTTTTAGCTTGCAGTTTGTTAGTCGGTTGTAACAACGCCCAACAAATTAATGGCAGCAGTCTAAAAACTGTTAACAGGTCTATCACTTACATTAAAGAACGATTACCGGTAGAACAACGTATCGAATACGAAGTAGCTTTCTGGACCTTACGTGACGATATACGAAATAATAAGGACTTTCTAACCGCCATTGATGGTAAAACCCCCGGCCAACTGATTGAAATTGGCAAGGAACTGTTTGTTAAGCGCAAAGCCGCAGGCAAAAAAGAATATGAACAGTTTGATAACTGGGATCAAATGATCACCCAATATTCTCAGGAGCGGATTGATCAAAATCGCAAAAAAACTGCTGACGAACGCGACAAACTGCCTCCCCGCCCTATCAATTACAAACTGTCCGGAATGTAATAACCACATTGTTTCCGCTTAAGGGGCCGGTAGTTGTTTCTGTTCCACCAAAACAGCCACAAAATAACTGGCCTCTTTAATAGTCTTTTCCATCACCTCTATCAATCTGGAAATATCCATGCCTATTTCCACATATTCATGTCTTAATGCGGCAATGGTATGCGCATTGAGATTATGTTTCAAAAATAAAACCTGATCCTGAAATGCCGCCAATATCGGTTGCATACGGATTTCCGCCTGCTGCAAAGTCTTGATCAATCTTAAATACTGGGTTCGCGACTTTTTCAATTGTTGCTGACTGCGCGCCCTTAAAACTTTATTGGTATAAAGTTCAAGCTCGGCTTCCCACTCTTGAAACAAAGCCTCACTGACCTGTTCTATTGCAGTAATTTTCAGTTTGACATCGTCCGCCTTATAGCGGCAAATATCATAGCGTTTTTTTAACAGTTGATAACGGTGATCTAAATCGGTGTCTGCATGCTTGACGATTTGTTTAAATTTATCCAGGGCGTCAACAAATTCATCGCGGCTTTCTTTAAGACTCTCGCAGGCGTTATCCACCTGAAGCACGACAATATCGCGCTTATGATGCCCAAGTATCGATTCACGGCCTTGATAATAGGCGCTGCGCAAATATTTTTCGATTAATGACTTCAGTAAATCAAACATAATCAGCTATAAACTCGTCTTTATCAATAATAGTAATCGGGCAACCCAGCTGATCAGTAAAACTCAAAAAAGCTGCATCAACTATACCTTGCTGTTGTAGATCGGATATCGAACTAAACCTATTAATCCTAGCAGATTTAACCAAAACCAGACTATCGGCTTTAAGCTGTTTAGCCAGCCAGGCAGACAGACTATCTGAAGTGACATCCCAACTAGCCGGAATCCCGGCTGAATTCAATGCGGAAAGTTGCGGAAACCAGATAAAATTTCCGGATGCCTTATCAAACTGATCCAGTCCTTCATTAAGCATAAACTCCGGTTTAACGGAATTTAACAATATCGCCATTTGCTGCATAGCCAAAACCGCCATATGGTGCGCCGCTATATCGTCAAATTGATAAATATCCTGCATCAAGCGTATTTGCTCGGCAAACACTCCGCCGCCGGGAACGATAAATTTTCCACCTGACAAACCGGCAATTTTATTCAGACAGGAAATTAAGCTATCGCCTTGTAACAGGCTGCCGCCCAATTTGATTACTCGCATCATTTTTCAAATCTGGCCAGCATTTGCAATAATGCCTGGGCTTTATCGAAACACTCTTGATATTCAGCATCCACTTCGGAATCGTTAACGATGCCGCCGCCTGCCCAAAAGCGGATATTGCCTTGATTATGTACCAAAGTGCGAATGGCGATATTGGTATCCATATTACCATCAAAGCCTATATAGCCTATGGCCCCACAATAAATTCCCCGTCTGTCCGGTTCCAGCTCTTCTATGATTTGCATGGCGCGGATTTTCGGCGCGCCGGTGATAGAGCCCCCCGGAAAACAACTTCTTAGCAAATCAAGCGCATGCTGACCGGCAGCAAGTTCTCCAATTATAGTACTAACTAGATGATGTACAGTGGCGTAGCTTTCCACTGCAAATAAAACCGGGGTTTTCACCGAACCTTTTTGGCAGGATTTACCCAAATCGTTACGCAGTAAATCCACAATCATGACATTTTCGGCACGGTCTTTTTCACTGTTGGCTAATTCTTCAATTTGCTGCCGGTCTTCATCAGGCTGCGATTTTCTGGGGCGGGTACCCTTGATAGGCTTGGTTTCCACCTGGGTTCCGGTGACTTTTAAAAACCTTTCCGGAGAAGAACTTAGCACTTGAACATCCGGAAAATTAAGATAGGCGCTAAAGGGCGCAGCGTTGATTTGCCGCAAAACCACATAGGCAAGCCAGGGATCTCCCTGGCAGGAACAACTGAAACGTTGCGTCAGGTTAACCTGGTAGCAATCACCTTCTTTTAGATAAGACTTGATTTTTGCGAATGCCTGTTGATAATCCTGCTTTCCCATATTTGCTATGGGTTTTCCGATAACTTTGAAATCATCATTGCAAAGTAGAACAGGCGGACGGCTAAATTGTTGTATTAATTGCTGCAACAGCTCTTGATCCAAATCATACCCTACCAACCAGGATTGCTGCTGGTGATGATCGACTACAACCGCCCAATCATAAATGCCGATATTCATATCGGCTATATGTTCATTATCTATGGTTTGATCGGGCAGTTTCTCAATTCGCCTGGTTAAATCATAGGCAAAATAGCCGATGGCGCCGCTGTTAAAGGGTAAATCCGTAAATCCCGGCCGAAACGGGCCTAATTGCTGTTTTAACAACATGAACGGATCTTCACTGCTTTTGAATTCCCGGCCATTTTTAGTGATTAGCGTCATTTCTCCAAATGTTTGCAAGGTGCAAACAGGATCGTAAGCCAAAATATCAAAACGGCCTTGATTATTGCCGGGAT
>CAVUMJ010000068.1:0-8333 GCA_963741375.1 uncultured Pseudomonadota bacterium | reverse complement strand
CGCATAGGCCGCACTGGCCGCGCTGATGAAGATGGCTGGGCGTTGAGTCTATGCAGCGCGGCCGAGCTGCGCCGTGTCACCGCCATTGCGGAAATGATGAATATCGAGCCGGAATGGCATAGCCTGAGTTCCTTGCAAAGCACTCATGACATGCTCCTGCAACCGCCAATGGTAACGTTATTGATACTGGGCGGCCGCAAGGAAAAGATTCGTCCCGGCGATGTGTTAGGCGCTCTGACGGGCGAGGCAGGTTTCAGAGGTGAACAAGTAGGCAAGATTACCGTGACCGACCAGACTACCTACGTAGCTGTTACCCGCGACATTGCTAAGGATGCCGTTCGAAAATTGTCAAACGGCAAGCTGAAAGGTAAGCCGGTGAAAGTACGGATACTCTAAAAAATCCATTTCTTTTTCAGATAAAAACAGGTAGATACCAGGAATTAACCAGTCGAATTTTCTAAAATCCGTCTGCCCGGTGACGAGGTATTTTTGAACCGATCAGCTTTTCAACCAAGCCCAAGGCTTGGTATTCATCTTCTGAAACCAGTGAAACCGCTTGGCCGTTTTGACCGGCGCGGCCTGTTCTACCAATTCGATGCACATAATCGCTGGAAGAACGCGGTAATTCAAAATTTACCACATGAGGTAATTGGGCGATATCAATGCCTCGCGCTGCCAGATCGGTAGCCACCAGCACCCGGATTTCACCTTGCTTAAAGCCTGCTAAAGCACTGGTTCTAGCCCCTTGGCTTTTGTTACCGTGAATAGCTGCTGCTTTGATTTGAGCGCCGTTGAGTTTTTCGGTGAGCTTGTTAGCGCCATGTTTGGTACTGGTAAACACCAGCACCTGTTGCCAATTATTACTTTTAACCAGATGAGTTAACAAAGCGGTCTTGGCAGTTTTATTAACGGTATAAACAATTTGATCAATGGTATCGGCAGCGGCATTTTCTTCAGCCACTTCAATTTTTAGCGGATTAACCAGTATATCGCTGGTAAGTTTTCGAATATCCGCAGAAAAAGTCGCCGAAAACAGCAGATTTTGGCGTTTTTTAGGCAAATAACTTAAAATTTTGCGGATGTCTTTAATAAAACCCATGTCCAGCATGCGATCCGCTTCATCAAGAACCAGAATTTCCACTTGATTGAGTTTAACGGCATTTTGATTAACTAAATCCAGCAATCTGCCGGGCGTAGCGGTTAAAATATCGACGCCGCCGCGCAGCCGCATCATTTGCGGATTAATTTTGACACCGCCAAACACTACATCGGATTTCAACCGCGGCATTTGCAGCGCTCCGTACTTCAATACCGATTCGCCGACTTGGGCAGCTAATTCACGGGTTGGCGTTAAAATTAAAGCCCGAACCGGACGATTCCGGTCATAACTGGTTTGGGCCAGACGTTGCAAAATTGGTAAGGTAAAACCCGCAGTTTTACCGGTGCCGGTTTGAGCAGCGGCAAGTACGTCTTGTCCGCTTAAAACTGCCGGTATAGATTTAGTCTGAATAGGAGTGGGGTTTGTATAGCCGGAATCTTTGACAGCCTGCAATAAGGCATCAGATAAACCAAAGCTGGAAAATGGCATATTATTTGGGTCTCTATAAGGGGGGAAATAATGAAGGAGAACTTTTTTGTTATTGCGATTCTGTTTTATATTGAATCGTATTTTTTATTGTAACACTTAAGCAACAATCAATGCTGACAATTTAGTAGACTAGGGCAGAAAGTTGAGGGCAAAAACCGACACCTGACACAAGTTGTGTGCTAGCCTACGGTTAGAAATTGATACGCTTTACATGCTATTGTTGTTACAGATTGATAGTTTTAAGTTAGCGCATTGGCTAAAACTTCCCGAATATCTCTTTTTGAGAATATATCAAAACCGGATTGTTCATATTTCTTGCGCTCTAAATCATTTTCAATTAAATACCTACAATCTTTCAAAAAATCATTGGTATTCGTGAATTTCAAGTGTGATTTAATATCTTCTTCTATATGAGTATCCGGATCCACTAGCGAAATTACCGCCTTTTTATTTGCCAATAGATAAGAAACCCGGGCAATTTCAAAAATGCGGGATATATCCAAACGATTTACGTTTAATATTAGTTTTGATCTTGAAATTAAATGATCTCTTGCTTGTCCATACAAGCCGCATGCAAAAACTGTTATAAAATCAGAAACAGCAAGATTATTAAACGCAATAAGACGCTTATCTCCAGGCAAACCATAGAGTAAAACATCAATATCTTGTTCTTGGGGCTTTTCAATTCTGGTTAGAATTGGAGCATAACCAATAGGTACAATTTTTACTTCTTTACAACCTAAATTATTCCACACAGGCAAATTGGCTTCACTGTAATCCCAAATCGTAAAAGCTTTAGCGAAAAATTGCATTTCCGGACGGACTCTGTCTTTGGTTAACCCCTTGATTTGCTCCAAATTATAAATAATGGTGTCGGATTTTAATTGCTGAAGATCTTCGATCGGAATGATTTGCGCGCCAAAAATAATGTTCGTGGCGCTTTCATCATAACTATTTGCACCATAAGTAACCTGATGACCTAGACTCTCAAGCCCCCAACGGATGGATTCAATAATTTCGTAATACCCCTTTAACCCATGCATCCTGGGAGGAAGCACATGCATCAAATGAAATTTTGTCATGTCTAATTAATTTTGGTCAATCCTTATCGGAACGGCATAATAAGCCAGATTTTGCAGCTCTACAAATTCTTTTCCAGTAGAAATGGAAACCCCTTGCACTGGTTTTAGCGGCAAACAACGCTGTGCTGACGAGCCCGAAACGAACCACAGACGGCAGGTAAATCCGTTAAAGGTTTAAGCATAAGCTCATGGCTTTAAGGCGACTGGAGTTAATTGATACGGAGAACTGCCGCCCTGCAATGCCGCCATAGCCGCGTTTATGGGGCCGGACAAGTCTGTTACCGACGGCCCCCCCAAAAATTCAACGCCTCTCATATAGTGTAAAATGGAAATCAAAACCGGCTGATGATTGATTACGACAAACACAGGGCTGCCGGAGCCGCCATGAATAACCGGATTCCAGCCTGCATAAGCCCCTGAATGCTTGATAAAATTTAAATCAAACCCTCTCGAAGGATTAGGCAGGTAAGCCGCTTGATCGTTCGCATCCGTCGCCACCCACAAAGCCGATATGGTGGTGGTTCCACCCTGACAAATCCAGGTAGGAATACCGGATGAAATTTCCGCCAAAATAGCTTTATAATTTTTCGGCAATACTTTAAATGGGGTAATACTTTCCGGCAGTTCTGATGCTAATTTAGCCACCCAAAGATCAGTTGTTCCGCCATTTGGGTCTATGATTTGCTGTGCGGATTCAATTAGCCTTGGTATCGAATGATTAGATGCATCGACAAAATAAATCGTTTGACCAACCACCGGATGCCAATGAGCAGCAGAGATGATGTGCAACGGTGAAATTGCTGTGGCCGTAAGTTGTTGTTGATTTAATGAGTGAATCCAGGACGGCGCCGATATGCCGCTTAGATTTACCCCGGCGGCTTGAAGAGCATTAGCATTGTTTCTGGTATAAGTACTGGTTCCAAAATTTAGATAAGACAAAACATCTTGGGTACCTTTTGTCCAGAGCTGAAGCTCAGGGTCGCTGCCTTGCTTATCGGAATTAATCTGTGACGGTATCACACCTTTGACAGTGTCGGCAAACTCGTCAATGATTTTCCGGGTTTCCGACTCAGCTACTTTTGCAGAAGACCGGCTTTCTCCTCCGGCAAGCTGATATTTCCCAGGTTTTCCCGCACTAGTTGCCTCTGCAATATCCAGACCGGCTGGATTGGCATGACAAACAGTTAAAACTGTCATTAATGTTAATGTGGTAATAATTGTCATTCTAATCATCAGTAATCCTTTTTAATTCAGGTTTTATATCTATAGAGATAAGCGCGAAACAACTTCTCAGCCGGATTAAAAACCAAGCCAAATCAAGGCACAATCAAGCCATTGTTAAGATAAGCCTCTTCATAATTAAATACGATGCTGTTATTTGGCAAAATTAATCCTTCGTTTTTATCTTCATAGTGCAATCGAAACAGCATGTCTTTAATCAAATTAATTCGTGCTTCGCGTTTATCGTCTGCTCTGACCACTGTCCAGGGAGCCGATAAATGATGGGTTCTGGCAAACATCACATTACGAGCTTCACTGTATTTCCGCCAATATTTTTGCGCGGATTTGTCTATAGGACTCATTTTCCATTGCTTTAAAGGGTCTTTTTCGCGAGCTTTCAGACGTTTTTTTTGTTCGGTCTTGCTGATGTCCAAATAATATTTGAATAATTTTATGCCGGAACGAACCAGCAATTCTTCATAATCGGAAACAGTCTCAATGAATTCATGATATTCCGCATCGCTGCAAAATCCCATCACATGCTCAACACCCGCACGGTTGTACCAACTACGATTAAACAACACCATTTCCTGGGCAGCAGGAAGATAGGCGGTATAACGCTGAAAATACCAAGAACCGATTTCCCGGTCTGAAGGTTTCCCCAAGGCAACCACTCTGGTTTCCCGTGGGCTCAAATGTTCGACTATACGTTTGATTGTGCCATCCTTGCCGCCGGCGTCACGCCCTTCGAATATAATCAGGATTTTTTCGTTATGCTTGATGATGTGCTTTTGCAATTTGACCAGCTCAACTTGCAGTTGTTCCAGGATGTGATTGTAGTTGTCTTTTGCTTCAATACTTTTATGATTTTTATTCATGGTAACAAGGCCTTTAAGATCAATGTTAAAGACAAATCTTCGACATTCGGATTTTGATCAACAAACTGGATGACCATAGGTAATCCTACGGATCTGGCTTTTAAAAGCAAATATTTTTAAAATGTTTCCGGTATTCCATTATGGAGCAACCAGCATGCACAGAAAACCGATTTTGATTACCGGCGCGACCGGTTTTCTTGGTAGTCTTTTAACCAACAGCCTGCTGCAAAAACAGTTTACCGTTGTGGTATATAGCCGGTCGGAAAAAAAAGCCAAAAAAAGCTTTGCCCAACCGCTAAACGTTTATACCAAACTTGAACAGCTACCTGATGCAGGCGAATTCTCTGTAATAGTCAATCTGGCAGGAGCAGGTATTTTGGATCGCCCCTGGACAAAACATCGTCAACAAGAACTCAGAGACAGCCGCATCTGTTTGACTCGTGGTCTGGTGAATTGGATACAGGCGTCTCAAGGCAAGCCGGAATTACTAATCAGCGGCTCAGCCATTGGTTATTACGGAAACCAGGGAGACCAAATTTTAACTGAGCGTAGTGAAGCTGTCCCGGATTTTGCACATCAACTTTGCGCGGATTGGGAAGCGGAAGCTTTAAAAGTAAGCGATGCGGGTGTCAGAGTTTGTATTATCCGCACTGGCATGGTGTTAGGCAATGGCGGCTTTTTAAAACTGATGCTGCCGATGTTTCGATTCGGCTTAGGCTCTGTCCTGGGAGATGGTCTAAACTGGAATTCTTGGATACATTGGAAAGATTGGGTGGCAATAGTTGAAACCATGATCAACAATGCTGATTTAAAAGGCGTTTATAATGCCACATCCCCCAATCCGGTCAGCAATAGAGAGTTGACATTGGCAATTGCCAAAGCTATGCCCTGCCGGCTATGGCTACCGCCCGTTCCGGTATGGTTATTACGCAAAACAATGGGTGAAATGGCGGATTTGCTATTAGCCAGCGCCCGGGTCAACCCGGAAAGAATTTTGCAGCAGGGTTTTCAGTTTCAATATCCTGGAATCGATATGGCATTAATGGACGTGTTGCATCCGGACCAAATCTCTGCCTGAAGGAAATCAATCCCTCTCAGCCAACCATAAACTGGCGAATTGTATCAACTCTATGTTTGTCTTTAGAGACAACTTGCTTTTAATGTTAGCCCGATGCGCTTCAATAGTTTTAATACTTCTATTCAACTTTTCTGAAATTTTACGGGTTCCAAACCCATGCCCGATCAAACGCAACACTTCAAATTCGCGAAGGGTCAAGACTGATGTGGGATCAGTTACGCCAGAGTCAAGTGATTGCTTATTCATACGGTCGAGTATGAGTTTATGCATTTCATCACTGAGATAAATGCCGCCGGCCAAAATACAGCGTATGGCATGTTGAATGAATTCGACAGCGCGTTGCTTCATGATGTATCCCTTGGCGCCCAAACGCAATGCCCGTTCAGCATAAACGAATTCTTCATGCATGCTCATCACCAAGATCGATATCTGCGGATACTTAAGATATAGCTTTGAAATGAGGGTAATTCCTGACTCTCCTTCCAGCGAAATATCCACAATAACCAAATCATGCCAGCACGCATTCATTGCCGCTAAAGCCTCTGCTAAATTGTTCGCCTCACAGCATAGATGCAAATCGTCCTGCTGATTCAGCATCATGGCCAAACCCTGCCGAACGATAGGATGATCGTCAACAATTAATATTTTGGCTTTAGTCCGACCAGACTCATTTGGCAATGCCTGACTCCCATTAGTGATTGGAACCGCTTACAGTGATGCAGGTTCCGCCAGTTATCTTATCGCTTACATCCAGCACAGCGCCAATCAGCTCTGCTCGGCTATGCATGCTGCGCAAACCCAAGCTTAAACGTGATTCGGTTTTATTATAAAAAAAACCGATGCCGTTATCCTCTATTGTAAAAATATAATGGCCTTTATTCGCCAGCAGTTTTATTTCTATCAAATCTGCTTTGGCATGCTTTACAGCATTATTTAAGGCTTCCTGGGCAATACGGTAAAGATTTAGTGCTGTAGTTTTATCGGTTACAAAAGACTGTGGAGTATATTCCAAAATACAGCGCACTCCGGATGTGCTTTGAGTAAAATCCGCCAATTGTTTTAATGCCATATTTAAACCGCATGATTCCATTCCGGCAGGATAAAGGCCGTGTGACAAATCTCGAACCGTTTGCATAGCCTCAGATAATAAATGGCTGACTTGCTGCATTCCCGCTTGTTCCGGAGCCGATTTATCTTGTAACGTTTTACACAGCGAAGACACTAAAAACGCAATGCCGGTCAGCAATTGCCCCAAGCCGTCATGCAATTCCTTACCTATCATTTTCTGGCGCTCTTCACTAATCAGATTCATTTCAGCCTGTAAATGCCGGCGGTCCGCTAGAGCTGATTGCAATGCCTGATTGGCCTGAATCAATTCTGTAGTGCGGGTTTGCACTAATTTATCCAAACCAAGATTGTTTAGTCTTAATGCTTCAACGGCATTGCGCCGGCCATCTTCCGCTGCAGCCAGTATCAAACCGCTTACCGCCATCAAATCCGTATACATGCACCAAAGGATTAAACTTTCCATCATGGAATCAATTGCAAAAGGGCCTGAGCCATTCGCGGTGCCATTGATGGCAATCAGCGATGAAATCAGGGTCACACTACCTGCGCCGATTGTGCCAAAGCGTAGCGCACTCCAAATGCCAAATGGGAATATCGATAGCGACATCGGAAAAAAACCCAATCCTGCTAAAACCGGGCTATCGAAAATCATGCTACAAATGATGCTTAACATCGCTAACAGAAATACCGCTTCCAAAATCATCATCCTTGAAATCTTGAAACGATTAGCCTTAATTTTGCCAAACAAGGTTAATAGAATCGGGCTAATCACCAACACCCCCATCCCGTCTCCTAGCCACCAGAGCCTCCAGGTCGTCCACAAATCCGCTGCAGCAATTTGTCCGGTGCAAAATAAACCTATGCTGCCAAACGACGCTCCCAATAGGGTGCTACCGCATGCCGCTATTAACAGCAACGCCAAAACATCTGAAACCTTATCCAGCTCCAAAGAAAAATTGGGGATTTTTTTCAGTAAAAAGGCGGCGCATAATGCCTCTGCTGTGTTGCCGATACTAATCATGATAACTGTCAAAACCGGCACGCTGGTTTCGGCATTGACCATCATAGCGCCTAAGATGACACCAATGGACAAGCGGTAACCGCCAATTAGTATGGCGGCCAAAGCTATGCCGCTTGGCGGCCAAAATAAGGTAACCGTTTCTCCAACCAAAGCATATTTAAGTCCAAGCTTCGCAGAGAGAAGATAAACGACAAAAACGATTAAATTCCAGAAAATGGCTTCACGGGTTTTCATCCGGATGATGGTAGCAGCATTTTAGTTTTAAAATAAGGTATCAAAATGCAATTCAAAAAATAACCGGATATAAGCCACAACAGAGGACAGATTACGACTCTAACTCCTTAATCATTAAATAACAAGATGCAACCGAACGCTTTTTTAAGGTATGAAAAAAAAA
>CAVUMJ010000067.1:0-7929 GCA_963741375.1 uncultured Pseudomonadota bacterium | reverse complement strand
TTCTGTTTTTTTCGTTAAACGACGTATTGCTAAACTCGCCTTCCTGCAAGACCCGTAACAACTTGGCCTGAAATGATGCAGAAATCTCACCAATTTCATCAAGGAATAATGTACCGTTATCAGCCAGTTCGAAACGCCCCTTGCGCTGACCGATAGCGCCGCTGAATGCGCCTTTTTCATGTCCAAAAAGTTCTGATTCCAGCAATGTATCAGGCAAAGCCGCACAATTTAGTTTAAGGAAAGGGCCATTCGCACAAGCAGAATTGAAATGTATCGAACTGGCGACAACTTCCTTACCGGTTCCTGATTCGCCGCGAATCAAAACAGTAGTATGCCACTTGGCAACCTGACGGATAATGTCGAAAACTTTCAACATAGGCTCAGAATGGCCTATGATGTTTTCAAACCGGTAGTTTTTAACTAAAGTCTGTTTAAGATAATCACGCTCGCTAACCAGCTCCAACTGCTTGCGTTCCATACCTCGCAACAAATTTACGCTATGGGCAATTAGATTTGCAACCATCTCCATGAATCTGGCCCGTTCTCCTAAAAATTTAGCATCACAAGGTTGTGCGGCGACGATTCCAACGACTTCACCTTGCTCTACAGACAATGGCGAGCCGATAAACGGCAAGTCCGGGTTATAAACCCCAAGACGGCTTAAAAAACGCGGCTCATCGGCTATCCGCTCCACCACAATGGTGCAGCCTTCATCAAGAATGGCGCCAACCAAGCCCTCTCCCGGTTGATAGCGCACAGAACGGTCAATTCCCTCTCCATAGATTTCGCAAATGCTCATACTGTCATCTTCAATATCCCGTAAGGTGATCATCCCGAATCGCAAGCCTGAGCGTTTATGTAATATCTCCAGAATGCCTTTAAGTTTGGAGCGTAAATCATGGGTGCTATTAAGCAATTGACTTACCAGAAACAGAGTATCTAACTCTGATTCAACCATCAATAAGCGTTCACTCATGTCCGTGTACCGTTATGATATGTTTTGGACAAATCGGAAAACTTAAATTGAAAGAACAGCCGTTTTGATAGTCAGGGTCAATTGCTATCATGCCATTATGCTGATTAACAATTTCCTTAACCATTACCAGACCCATGCCGGCCTGAACGCCTCCCATTACTTCTGTAGTGAAAAACGGCTCAAAAACTTTGCTATGTTGATTTAATGGGATGCCTGGGCCGGTGTCTGCAATGGAAACATGCACCCATTCTTTATCAACCGAAGTGATAATTTTAATCATGCGTTCCACACTGCCGGCACGATTTAAAGCATTAACAGCATTATCTATCAACTGTTTGAACAACATACGCAACTTATTGGCCGAACCCAATATGGAAGGTAAAACCGGATTAGGCAACCAATCCACCACAACGCCATTAGCCAGAAATTTTGTACTAAATAACAGCATAACTTCATGAAGAAGTTGATTAAGATTGACAGGAACAATTGCCGATTCCGGAATTTCCGGTACGCAACGCTGCAAAGTTTCCAGGGTTTCTTCCCCCATTTCTTGCACCTGGCTTAACAAGTCTTTCAAGGCTTTGTTACGCCCATCGTTACGCTGCGCCATAATTTGAATTGCAGCATTTATCTGATTTAATGGTTGGCAGATTTGATGCATTGCTCCCAACAAGGTTTCACGTATGCTGCGAATATGCTCCTCTTCAGTCAACATCATGCGTAACGCCTGAATTTGCTGATATTCCTGTTGTCGACGTAATTGACTGATATCATTAATCGTTAACAGCAAATAATCCTTGGATTGTTTTACAAAAAAATTGTCCGCACAGGTGTCATTTTCCGTAAACCAGTTACCGGAACAGGAAAACCAACGGGTGCCGCGACGACCAATGCCTTCAAATCGAATTTCATAATTGGCGAATCCATGAGTACGATTCGGATTATCCCAAATATTTCCCATATCCGATTCTAATGATTCTAGAAAAAACAAGGCTGGCTCAGACTTATCAAGCTCACTAATCAACATCTTATACATCTGATTATCCATCACCACACGTTTGTCGCTATCTAAAACCGCCATTGCAACCGGAGAAGCATTAATTACCGATTCAATAAGCTGCTTCTGATTGGTAACCTGCTGCTCGGCATGATGAGACTGGGTTACATCACGGTGCATCCCAATAAAATGGCTAATGGCGCCTTGCTCATCCAGCATAGGAGCGATTGTCAAATCAGCAAGATAACGCTGCCCCATTTTTTTTCGATTAACTAATTGCCCATGCCATATTTTCTTACGGGAAATGGTATGCCAAAGATCATAGTAAACCTGACGAGGCGTGGATTTATCGGATAATTTGGATTCATTTTCTCCCAGTATTTCAGAAGCTTTATAGCCAGTCACAATTGTAAAGGCATCATTAATATAAAGGATATTAGCTTTTTTATCGGTAATTGAAATAGCGATTGGCGATTGTTCTACCGCCTTAACGAATAAAGAAAAAGGCAGATTGTCTGTCTGTTTAGGTTTTTTAGGAGGTTTCATTTGCCCCTCTGTTAAATCTGCTGTGGTAATTTTGGAAATTGAGCTTGTCTCCATTTCGTTTTGCAGATACTCGGAGGTTAATTTAGGCATGGTCTGCGTTTCTCAATAGATGTCCTGGTAACATAATACACGCAATTTAAATGCCAGAAATATTATAATTTGGGGCATGGCTGGTTTACAATCCCCTCTCAACTTCATACTGAGAAATCGACAATCTTTCCGGGGAGTTAAAACGAATATTAATTAAGCAACATAAACCTCCGTCGCTCCAGATAATCCAAATCTTTTGGCTTTTGTAATTGTAACAAATAGCACCAATCTACAAACCACACAGTTTGTAAGATTTACAACAATTTTAGTCTTTCTAATCCTTGTCTGTGTTTTTTAGAACAGGACTAAACGCACCAATTCATGTCTAGTTTGCCCAAAACTGGTGAGCAAAGTCGTTTTTTGACTATTGGCATAGTTGATGCTCTTCATTTATTAACACCCTAGGCATTATGGTTATGAGTGAATATTTATTATTAATACTGGGTACAGCATTGGTTAACAATGTTGTGCTGGTTAAATTTTTAGGTTTGTGCCCTTTCATGGGAGTATCTAATAAATTGGATACCGCTCTTGGAATGGGAATGGCTACAACTTTTGTTTTAACCTTGGCGTCTGCAGCAAGTTGGGTCTTGGAACATAAACTACTCATACCGTTTGACATCGGTTTTCTGCGGGTATTGGGATTTATTCTGGTGATTGCTGCAGTTGTGCAATTTACCGAAATGGTTATTCATAAAACCAGTCCGGTTCTCTATCAAGTTCTGGGTATTTTTCTGCCTTTAATCACAACCAATTGCGCGGTGCTGGGTGTTGCCTTACTTAACATTCAGGAAAAATATACTTTCATCCAAAGCTTGCTATTTGGATTTGGTTCAGCTTTAGGATTTACTCTGGTGATGGTGCTATTTGCCGGTCTGCGTGAACGTCTTGCGTTTATGGCGGTACCGGCGCTTTTTACTGGCACACCCATTGCTTTTATCACTGCAGGCATTCTGTCACTGGCATTTATGGGTTTCGCTGGACTTTATAGCAAATAAGAGGCGCATTATGTACGTTTTATCGGCAATTGTGATTTTAACGGCATTAGGGTTAATGTTAGGCTTAAGCTTGGGAATAGCCGCCAAATATCTTAAAGTTGAGTCTGACCCATTAGTAGATCGTATTGAAGAATTGATGCCCGGCTCTCAATGCGGCCAATGTGGCTATCCTGGTTGCCGCCCTGCTGCTGAAGCGCTTGTTTCCGGTTCTGCGCCAGTAACATTATGTCCTCCCGGCGGCACTGCTTTAGTAGAACAACTTGCCAAATTATTGTCTATAGATGTTGACTTAAGCAATACCCAAGATCAGGAAATGATGGTTGCCAGAGTCAGTGAAGAAACCTGTACGGGATGTACTCGCTGTTTTAAAGTCTGTCCAACGGATGCTATAGTCGGGGCTCCCAAACAAATTCACGCCGTGGTTGCCGATGCTTGCATAGGCTGCGAAAAATGTGTCGCTGTTTGTCCTACTGAATGTTTGCAAATGCATCCAATTGAGGTCACTCTAAGAAATTGGCGTTGGCCTAAACCTCTTGCAGCATAAAGGATTAAATATGTTGTTATCATTTTTTGAAAATCCTAGACTGCGTGGCGGTATACACACCGAAGAGCGAAAACAGTCCACTTCCGGTCTTGAAATAGTGACTGATTTCCCTATGCCGAAAAAACTGTATTTACCGGTTCAGCAGCATGTAGGAAAACCTGCTGAACCTATCGTTAAAGTTGGCGAAAGAGTTTTGAAAGGCCAATTACTGGCTTATAGCCAAGGCGCCATTTCGGCGCCTATCCACGCCCCTACTTCAGGAACGATCTGTGATGTTAAGGATTTTCCTGCGCCTCATCCATCAGCTTTACCGGTCAGAACCGTTGTTTTAGAAAGCGATGGTCTTGATGAATGGCTAAAATGCTTTATTGCAGATGATCCGTTTCAACTTGAATCCGAAGAGATTTGTTCGCGGGTGGGCAGTGCCGGCGTAGTTGGGTTGGGCGGCGCCGTATTTCCTTCCGCCGTCAAACTCAATCTGGGACGAAAAAATCAAATTCACACTTTATTGATTAATGCTGGAGAATGTGAACCCTATTTAACTTGCGATGACAGATTAATGCAAGAACGCGCTAACGACATCGTTTCCGGTATCCGTTTAATGCTGCGAGGCATGGGTGCTCCGCGTGCGATAATAGGAATTGAGGACAACAAGCCGCAAGCATTTGCAGCGATGAAACAAGCTTGTAGCAATTATGATTTCATTACTATTCAGCAAGTTCCTACCCGTTATCCAATGGGTTGGGACAGGCAAATGCTGCGTTATTTGACCGGCCTGGAAATACCGGCGGATGGTCGGGCAACCGATATTGGCGTAGTAATCCATAACGTTTCAACCGCATATGCTGTTTACAGGGCTATTTGCTTTGGTCAACCACTGATCAGCCGGGTAGTGACCATTGCCGGCGGCGCAGTTGCAAAACCCGGAAATATTGAAATTCCATTGGGGACGTTAATGTCTGAAGTACTGGCATTTTGTGGACTGGACAAAACCAAAATGGCTCGATTGGTCATCGGCGGACCGATGATGGGCGATGCGCTACCTCATGCTGAGGTGCCTGTAGTCAAAGCTTGCAATGGCATTTTAGCTTTGTCCGCCGAAGAAATTAAAATACCCGATACCCAAGCCTGCATACGTTGTTCAAGTTGCGTTTCGGTTTGCCCGGTGGGTTTGCTGCCTTTGGAAATGGCCAGCCGCATTAAGGCCAATCAATTGGATGCCGCCGTGAATCTAGGCCTGAAAGATTGTATTAATTGTGGCAGCTGCTCTTTCATATGCCCTTCTAACATTCCGCTCGTGCATTATTTCAAGTTTGCTTCCGGTGAATTAATCAAGCGTCAGCAGGCGGAACATAAAGCCGAACAAACCAAAAAACTAATCAACGACCGTAATGAACGCATGGAACGAATAAAACAGGAAGCCGAAGCGGAAGCATTACGTGCTCAAGAAGCCCGCGCAGCCCGTGCAGCGCAGATGGCGGCACAACAAAAACAAGAGGAGTCGGCATGAAAAATAAATTGATTTCCGGCCCTCACGTCACAACTGTCCGTAGTGTCGATCAAATTATGCGCCAAGTTATTATTGCCTTGGCGCCAGCTTTAGGGTTTGGTGTATTGCTTTTTGGCTGGCCAACTTTTTATTTAATTGTGGTAACTGTCCTGTCGGCAATCCTGTTTGAAGTATTTTGTCTGAAATTGCGAGGGGCAAATGCAACAACTCATATCAAAGATTGTTCTGCGATTTTGACCGGAATCTTGATTGCAATGACTCTACCGCCTTGGGCTCCTTGGTGGATAGGCGTAACCGGCTCCGGCATTGCCATTATTCTTGGCAAGCATGTTTATGGCGGATTAGGCCAAAATTTGTTTAACCCTGCCATGCTGGCAAGGGTTGCTCTACTGATTTCTTTTCCGATTGAAATGACCACCTGGGTCAATGTTACACCTTTGTTTACAGGTCCCGGCCTAATAGAGAGTTTTTCCATTTTTATTTCCGGCATGCCTGCCAATGATGGCATAACAGGGGCCACCACCTTAGGTTTGGTGAAAACCGGCTTTACTCAGAACCAGACTTTACCCGGTATTCTAGGGGATTATTCCGGCATTTTGGCGTTCATTGGCTGGGAGCGCGGCAGTCTTGGGGAGACTTCCAGCATTTTATTATTAATTGGCGGCATTGGGTTGATAAGAAAAGGCGTTATCAAGTGGTATCTGCCTGGTTCAGTTTTGATCACTATTTTCATTTTATCCAGCATTTTTTACCTGCTGGACAGTTCGCATTATCTTAGTCCATGGGAACATCTTAATTCCGGCGGTTTAATATTGCTGGCTTTTTTTATCGCTACCGATTATGTCACATCGCCTAATACTCCTTTAGGACAAATTATTTTTGGCGCTGGATGTGGCTTACTGATATTTGTGATTCGTTCCTGGGGGGGGTATCCGGAAGGCAGCGGTTTTGCCATCTTGTTGATGAACTCTGTGACTCCGTTAATTGATCATTACGTCAAACCAAGAATTTATGGCCGTTATCGAGACGGCAGACCGCTTGATATTTCTTCTTCCAATTAGCAGAACAAGCCATGAATACCAAACTTGAATATAAACAAACTGTTAGTTGGATTTTACATCTTATCCAACAAATCAGGCAGCGGCTAAAAATCTGGTTAGACCCGGTACTGTTAGAGCAACTACGCCCGCAATTACAATTTCAAACTAGTGTTTTAGCCGGATTCGCCTTACTTGCCGCCATTTTGCTGGGATTGGCTGATCTGGCAACCCGTGGAGTCATTCAACAAAGACTGCAGGAAGACCTGCAAACCAATCTTGATCAAGTTATACCGGCGGCAATGCATGACAATAATCTATTGGCGGATAGCGTGATGATAGATTCTGCCGACGCCAAACTTGGCGCACTTCAAACGGAAGTTTATTTAGCCAAAATGCATGGTGAAGTAAAAGCGGTTTGTTTTAAATTTACTGCACCGGATGGTTACGCCGGCCCTATAAATTTAGTAATGGGTATCGACAGCAACGGTGAAATTTTAGGCGTGCGGGTAATCACCCATGTTGAAACACCCGGCCTTGGCGACAAAATTGAAATTAGTAAATCAAAATGGGTACTGTCATTTAACGGCAAATCGCTGGACAACCTGACAGTGGAACAATGGGCCGTCAAAAAGGATGGCGGGATATTTGATCAATTCAGCGGCGCCACCATTACCCCCAGGAAAGTGGTGCAAGCCATTCATCGCGGCCTGGAATTTTATCGTAGCCACCAGACTGAATTGCTGAATAGCACTAAATAATCGAGAAATCACTATGAACCTATCCATTTTATTTTCGAAACCTTTTCAAAAAATTGCTAGAGATGGATTATGGGACAATAATGTTGTATTGACACAAAATCTGGCTTTATGTCCATTACTGGCGGTAACAGGTACGGCAACTAACGGCTTGGGTATGGGCTTGGCGACTATGGTGGTCATGCTTGCTTCAAACGCCACGGTTTCCGTCAGCCGCCACCTGATCCCATCGGAAATTCGCATCCCGATTTTTGTTTTGCTGATCGCCGCTTTGGTCACATTAGTTGATATTTTTCTAAATGCCTGGATGCATGAACTACACAAGGTACTAGGTTTATTCATTCCTTTAATTGTGACCAATTGTGTCATATTGGGCCGAGCAGAAGCGTTTGCTTCAAAACAGCCGGTCATTCTTTCCATGTGGGATGGTTTAATGATGGGCGCCGGATTTACGTTGGTCATGGTCGTTTTAG
>CAVUMJ010000066.1:0-7585 GCA_963741375.1 uncultured Pseudomonadota bacterium | reverse complement strand
TTCGACAACTCACCGGTTTTAACCGCTTCAACAATGCCTTCGATTTCTTTCTCAATTCTGGCCTCAAGAGTTCTGTCCAGCCACTCTACGACCGTGCCAATTTTCTCTCCCGTGTCATTATTGACCGGATTAGCGACGATATTAAAATGTCTGCCGCCTATCTCCAGTGCGGAGCTAAATGTCGATGACAATTTAGCCAGCAACTGCCGTTGATGTTGGGGATTAGCGTGAAACTGATCGATATTGGCTCCCAATAATTTTTCAGCGTCAAAATGGGGCAGCATCTGACGAATATCGGTTTGCGCATTTTTGAACATATCATGAGCAGTATTATTCAAATAGATAATATTCAGATCGTTATCCGCAAGCATGACGCAGGACTGGACATTATCCAGAGCCTGCTTGATACGTAAGGTATCTGCAGCCACCTGTTTGGCATACGCCAAATCCGAATTCAATTTAACCTGCATGGAGTAAAGACCACGTTTGAAATCGCCGATTTCGTCATTTCGATCCAATACAATAGAATTACGAAATTGTTCATCAGCCAATTTGGTAAAAATTTCTTTGCCTTCATGCAAACTGGACACAAATTGCCTGATTAGACCAAAACCCAGTATGGTAGCGGCTGAAATTGCAGCCAGCATCGCCAACAATAGCTCATTATTTTGCTGGGAATAGGCCGTAAAAACGCCAGGCAAAGCGGGGATTAAAAATGCTGCATAAGCAACAGACGCCCTTTTCCAAATACTCATTTCCTTGATGTTTTTTAGAAAAGCCGCAAAACCGGTAGGTCTAAGACTAACCTTATTTGCATTTAGCTGCTCGTACAATACGGCAGCCTGGGCAATCTGTTCTCTTGATGGAGCGTAGCGCACAGAAAGATATTCCTGCACTACCCCATTTTTCAACACAGGCGTGACATTGGCTTCCACCCAATAAAAATCGCCATGTTTGGTGCGGTTCTTGACTGGCGCCGTCCAGGGTTTACCTGCCTTCAGGTTAAGCCATAAATCTTCAAAGGCGGCAGGCGGCATATCCGGATGCCTGACTATATTATGATTTTGACCTATTAATTCTTTTCTGCTGAAACCGCTGATTTCCACAAAAGCATCGTTGACATAAGTCACTATACCTTTTAAGTCAGTTCGCGACACTAGAATGTCGTCTGGTTTCATCAATAACTCACGGTCGGTTACCGGATGATTAAGTTTCATTGTAAATCCTCCAGGCTACAACCGGATTGAGCTCAACTGTTTTCTTCATTATCCACACCATCAAGTTTTAGTAATTTGTCAACATCAAGCAACATCACCATATGCTGATCGACTGAAACCAGTCCACTAATATATTCCGTACTAACTCTGTGTCCAAAACTTGGCGAATTCTGAATGGATTTCCTGTTGACGTTGATGACATCCGACACCGAATCAACTACAACACCCATTACTCTAATTTTGCCGCCAATAAAAGCCTGTAAAACCACCATTACAGTCAAAGGCGTGTAGACACTGCTGCCCAAATTGAAACGTTCTCTTAAATCTATGATCGGCACAATAGCGCCTCTCAGATTTACCACGCCTTTTTCGTAAGAAGGCACATTAGGGATACGAGAAATAGGCTCCCAACTGCGAATTTCCTGAACACGCAAGATGTCAACCGCATATTCCTCTTTACCTAAAGTAAAACTTAGGAACTGCAAGTTGGCTTGCTTACCTTGTTCGCTTTCAATGTTGTCTACAGTTTCAAACATATTATTATGACTGATTATTGGTTGGCCAAACGCAGCAAACCGGGAATATCCAAAATCAGGGCAACAGAGCCGTCACCTAAAATCGTTGCGGCGGATACGCCTTCAATACGACGATAATTGGCCTCCAGAGATTTAATGACAACTTGTTGCTGACCCAGCAAATCATCCACAAATAATCCATAGCGCGCGCCCTGCCCTTCCACGACAATCAACAAACCTTCGGTCAGAGTTGTCGCTTTGACGTTGGGAGTATGAAATATTTCGTGTAATCTGACGATAGACAGATATTCACCGCGTAACAGGTAAGTCTCTCCCTGCCCAATCACTCGATTGATTCTATCTTCTTTAATATTGAGCGATTCAATGATGGAGCCTAATGGCAAGATGTAAGTCTCATCACCGACAGCAATCGACTGTCCATCCAGGATCGCCAAGGTTAACGGCAAATGTATTGAAATGGTGGAACCCTTACCAAGATTGGAAATGACCTCAATGTTGCCACCCAGGGCTTCAATATTTCTACGCACCACATCCATGCCGACACCCCGGCCGGAGATATCAGTTAATTTTTCGGCAGTGGAAAATCCGGGCATAAAAATTAACTCATAACACTGCTTGTCAGTTAGAACGGTATCTTCAGAAATCAAGCCTTTTTCTATGGCTTTGGCTCGCAACACGTCTTTATCCATACCTTTACCGTCATCCCTGACTTCAATCACAATATTGCCGCCGCGATGATAAGCCTCCAAAATCACCGTGCCGGTTTCCGGTTTACCGGCAGCTGATCTGACATCGGGCATCTCAATGCCATGATCTAAACTATTTCTGACCAGATGCACAAGAGGATCGCTGATTTGTTCCACCACAGTTTTATCGACTTCGGTATTTTCCCCTATCAGTTTCAGCTCAATTTTTTTTCCTAATTTACTGCTGATATCATGCGCCAATCTGGGGAAACGGCTGAACACAAAACTAATGGGCAGCATGCGGATGTTCATCACGCTTTCCTGTAATTCCCGGGTGTGGCGTTCCAATTGGGACAAACCGTTTTTTAGCTGATCGAGTTTTGTCAAATCAAAATGCTCTCCTATCAAACTGAGCATGGACTGGGTAATAACCAGCTCACCGACCATATTGATCAAGGTATCGATTTTAGCCGTATCAACTCGAATCGAGCTGGAAGCGGCTTTTGCTGCAGTTGCTTTAGAGGGCTCCTGATTTTCTATAGGTTTTTGCTTGTCCTGAGATAACGGAATTGGCTCAGGCAACTGACTTTGCTGTTGCAACCTGATTTCCCTTGATTGCTCCGGCATTTCCACGGATACGCTTGATGGCGGCAAAATAACTTGCATGGATAAATCGCAATTGTCTTCAACCCAGGCAAAGGCATCTTCAATATCACTAGCGGCAACATTACCCTTTAAGATCAGCTTCCAGGATAAATAACATTCTTCAGGATCAAGGTCGTAAATTTCCGGAACGCCTCGCAAATCAACTATGCTTTCCAAGTTGCCAAACGAAGAGAGCTCTCTGAATATGCGTATCGGGTCATTACCGGTTTTTAACAAATCAAAATGCGGACTGAATGCAATATTCCATCCGTCCACTTGCGAAACGGCAGATAATTCGCTTTCCGTATGCTCAGACTGCCCAATATTTGACAGGTTTGTCTGAGCTTCCGATACCTTCAGAGCATCGTCCAGGGCAAGTTTATGTTGAGCAATACCGGTGAGATTTAATGCTTCACCGCTTTGAATGGCTTCCAGCATTTCCCTAAGACAATCTACCGAACCCAGCAGAACATCAACAATGGGTTGGGTAATTTTTCTACGGCCGTCACGCATCTCATCCAGCAGAGTTTCCATGACGTGAGTAAAGTCGGAAACTGCGCTGAAGCCAAAAGTGCCGCTTCCGCCCTTGATGGAATGCGCGGCTCTAAAGATGGTATTAATGTCTTCAACATTCACATCACCCATGTCAAGATTTAACAATCCTGATTCCATGGCATCCAATCCTTCGAAACTTTCTTCGAAGAAGATCTGGTGGAATTGCGCCATGTCGATAGCCATTGTTACACCTAAGTCAAACTGCCGTTAACTCAAAACTTTCTGTATGGTCTTTAACAACTGGTCAGGATTAAAAGGCTTGACTATCCATCCTGTTGCTCCGGCATCCTTACCCTGCTGTTTTTTATCCATGCCGGACTCGGTTGTCAGCATTAACAAAGGTGTAAATTTATAATTAGGCAAGGCCCTTAGATCCTTGATTAAAGCAATCCCATCTTTATTTGGCATATTGACATCTGTCACCACACAATCAAAAGCCTGCTGCTTGGCCTTATTGAGCGCATCCACACCATCAACAGCTTCAACAACATTATGTCCGGCTCCTTTTAAAGTAAATGCAACCATTTGCCTCATTGAGGCAGAATCATCAACTGCAAGTATATTCGCCACTTACTATCTCCCTTACAAAATTAAATTTTTGTTTATTCAAGCAAATCAATCGTTTCATTTAATTTAGACTACATAAAATAACGAAATTCTTTTAGTAGCCCACCGTTCACACCGCTCAAATCCGGATTGACTCAGTCTAGACAGTATCTGAACAGAAAGCTAGGAGGCTGCCAAAGTTATGTTGCCGTGATTTACATACATTAATCGTATTTAAAAATAGCATTTATTCACAATTTTTACTGGCATCACAAGCATATTCATCCAAATTTCAGAAAAATTCAGCAAATTAAAATATTTTATTTCGGGCTTTTTGGCCATAACATTTCGGCCAGCAATAGCTGAATCAGCAAAGTACTTAATTTTTCAACCCTATCCCTCATCATAACGTAACGTAACGGATCAGGCACATGTAAACATGAGACCGGCAAAGATCAAGACATCTGTTAACAGATTATCCAATAAACCGCAGTAGACAGATATTTGCTCCTGCGATATCTGTCTACTGCGGTTTATGGTTATAGTAAATGTTTTATCGCTTCCCGCTCTTCCTTTAACTCCATTTCATTAAGACGAAGCTTTTCCAGACTGTATTCATTTAAATCCAGGCCTTTAACAATTTCAATTCGTCCTGCCTTGACTGTAACCGGAAAAGAGAAAACCAAACCTTGGCTGATCCCGTAACTGCCATCAGAAGCTACGGCCATACTCACCCAATCCTCTTGGGCAGTTCCAGCCAGCAATTGGCGGGCATGAGTAATAATGGCATTGGCAGCCGAGGCGGCGCTGGACTGCCCTCTGGCTTTGATTACTTCCATGCCTCGATTTTGTATGATCGGAATAAATTCATCTATATACCAGCTGTGCTCGACCAGACTTAAGGCATCTGTTCCATTTACTTTAGCAAAGTGTAAATCAGGATATTGCGTACAGGAATGATTACCCCAAATGGTAACATTTTTAACGGACAGACTGGACACGCCACATTTCAACGCCAAATGACCCACAGCACGGGTATGGTCAAGCATAGCCATAGCAGCAAAACATCCCGGCTCCAAATCCGGGGCGTTTTTGATGGCAATCAGGGCATTGGTGTTTGCCGGGTTCCCGGTAACCAATACTTTAACCTGACGACTGGCTACTTCGTTAAGGGCTTTACCTTGCACTGCAAAAATCTCGGCATTTTGCAAAAGCAAATCGCTTCTCAACATGCCTTGTTTACGCGGCTTGGCTCCAATCAAAAAAGCGTAATCAACACCATCAAAAGCAAAATAAGGATCATCTGTGACAATAATTTTATGCAGCAGAGGGAAGGCGCAATCGTTAAGCTCCATCACCACTCCGTCCAAAACCCCCAAAACTTGGGGAATTTCCAGCAATCTAAGGACAATAGGCTGATCGTTTCCAAACAGATCGCCAGCCGCCAGCCTAAATAACAAGGAGTAGCTGATTTGACCAGCGGCGCCTGTAACTGCAATTTCTATGGGAGTTTTCATGTGATTCCTCAAATCCGGCAGTTTTATTTACATCAAGCCATTATTTTGAATAATTTTTGCTTGAATAGTTTATTGGTTTTGATTTATCCAATATGACACAATCTTTTAGGGCAAACAATTAAATTGTTTGCCTGTATTGGATTGATAAAGCGGTTTCAAAAACATTTGCCATGTACGACGAACTTGATGTCCAACACAAAAAATCTGCGTAAATATGAGTTGTGATGGTTAGAATGCTATCTTGCAATTCAAGAAATGCTGAAACATACTCAACCAATGATTATTGGATAATATCGTGAAAATCAAATGAAATAGCCCATTAAGTCTAACCTGCGAATCATGATTTATTTTATTATTCTGTATAATAGCTAAGTCGCTGTAGATTGCCGTTTTTACAATTTTTATAGCAACTTTTCAGTTTGTGGACGATCTTGCCCTGCCCTCAGTATAGGCAGAAAAAATAGTCCTTCACACTGAGCGGATACTTTTTATTTTGAGCACATATATGAAAAAATTGCTATTCCAATTTGATACCGATATCTATCCTGCTGTATTTGATACTGTTGTTGGTTACGACGGTGGCGCCGATCATGTGATAGGGCATGGTAATTTAACCCCTGACAATGTTGGCGTTCTGGTCGATGGCGCTATTTTTACCAGAGCGCCAAAGGATAAAAAAAACACTGCGATTTTTATCGGCGGCAGTGATATGGGAGCCGGGCAGTTATTACTGAATGCCGTCAAAAACCATTTCTTCCCCGGTTTCCAGGTTTCAGTGATGTTAGACAGCAACGGCAGTAATACTACAGCTGCCGCGGCTGTGGCTAAAATCATCGGCAGCGGCGATCTGGCAGGCAAAAAGGCTGTGGTGCTGGCCGGAACAGGTCCGGTAGGTCAACGCGCCGCCGCCATGATGGCATTGGAAGGCGCCAGCGTCACTATTACTTCCCGGCATATTTTTAATGCGGAAAAAGCCTGTTTTGCCATGCAAGAACGTTTTAATGTTGACATCACCCCGTTACAGGCCGCCAATTTTGATTCCAGAGCCTTGGCAATAGAGAATGCCAATATTGTTCTGGCTACTGGCGCCGCAGGTATAGAATTGCTCAAACCTGAACATTGGCAAAATAATGTTAATCTGGAAATCCTGGTCGATGCCAATGCCACCCCTCCGTTGGGAATAGGCGGGACTGACGTTCTGGACAAAGGCGTACAACGCCACGGCAAAATCATTTGGGGGGCGATTGGCTTCGGAGCGTTAAAATTAGCCTTACATAGGGCCTGCATTGCCAGACTTTTCGAAAATAATACTCAGGTGTTTGATGCTGAAATCATTTTTCAGCTTGCCAAGGAAATGAACCTGTCCACGAATTTTCAATAATGCCATATTCGCTGGAAAAGCAGCGTCAAGATCTGGTTGAAATTTTTCAAGCCGGGATTGATGCGGCTTTTCCTGAACAAGCTGTCAAAAATGCCTTGTCCTATAAAGACGGGCAATTGCTATTCTCTGTCGATTTGCCCAATCCCCGGCAGTTACGAAGCAATTGCTGGGAAAAAGTTCATATTATCGCTTTTGGTAAAGCCGCTTGCGCCATGACCAAGGCCGTGCTGGAAATTATTCCGCCCGAACAATTATCCATGCCCGGCATCGTCATCACCACCGATGAAAACGCCTGCCCGATAGAAAACCATCTAGTCATTTCCGCAGGCCATCCTTTACCCGATCAGGCAGGATTGCAAGCCACCAAACTAATTATGGAAAGACTAGCCGGCAGCAAAGAAGGCGAACTGATTTTAGCGTTGATTTCAGGAGGCGGTTCGGCATTATTACCTGCACCGGCCAACGGCGTCAGTCTGGAAGATAAAATTGCCACGACCAATCT
>CAVUMJ010000065.1:0-3010 GCA_963741375.1 uncultured Pseudomonadota bacterium | reverse complement strand
CTTTTTCCAAATCAACCATACTGACCAAACGTTTGTTAAAACGCGCGGCAAGCAAGGCTGCTTCATTTACCAGATTAGCCAAATCAGCTCCGGAGAAACCTGGAGTGCCCTGAGCAATGTACTTGACTTTAACATCATCAGAAGCGGGAACTTTTTTCATGTGGACATTCAGAATTTGCTCTCTGCCTCTCACATCCGGCAAACCAACAACCACCTGACGGTCAAAACGGCCGGGACGCAATAAAGCTTTATCCAGAACATCAGCGCGGTTAGTAGCAGCGATGACGATAATACCTTCATGACCTTCAAAACCATCCATCTCTACCAATAACTGGTTTAATGTTTGTTCGCGCTCGTCATTGCCGCCACCCAATCCGGCGCCACGAGAACGGCCTACCGCATCAATTTCGTCGATAAAAATAATGCAAGGCGCGTGTTTTTTGGCTTGTTCAAACATATCGCGCACCCGTGAGGCGCCAACACCTACAAACATTTCCACAAAATCGGAACCTGAAATGGTGAAAAAAGGCACTTTGGCTTCACCGGCAATAGCTCTGGCCAGCAAAGTTTTACCTGTACCGGGAGGCCCGACCATTAAAGCGCCACGCGGAACTTTACCGCCCAATTTTTGATATTTTGCCGGATCTTTAAGAAAATCGACCATTTCCTCGACTTCTTCTTTAGCTTCATCGCAGCCGGCCACATCAGCAAAAGTGACTTTGTTTTGATCTTGTTCAAGCATACGAGCTTTGCTTTTACCAAACCCCATCGCCCCGCCACGGCCGCCAACTCCGCCGCCTTGCATCTGCCGCATGAAGAATACCCACACGCCAATCAGCAGTAAAATAGGCCCAAAAGATACAAATATTTGCATCAGCATGGATGGTTCTTCCGGTGGCTGAACGGTAATTTCTACGTTATTTGCCAATAAGTCATCAATCAAATGCGGATCATTAGGCATGTAGGTTTTAAATTTTTCACCACTTTGCATTCTGCCTTTGATAGTATTATCCGCAATAGCGACCTGTTGCACTTGCCCTGATTTGACCGCATCAATCAGTTGGGAATAGGACAAAGTTGAGTCGCTCCGCAACGTTCTGGAGCCAAAGTTATTGAATATCGCCATCAAAACAACTGCGATGACGACCCACAGAACTAAATTTTTCATCATATCGCTCAAGTTACGCGCCCTTGGCCTTTTTTAAGACCACAGAAATTAAATACCTAGTAATTATATCAGGAATAAACCTGTTTTTACTTGTTTAATCAGGCCAATATCTTGCAAAATTGCAAATTACTTAAAACCTTTTGCCAAAATATAAACTTCGTTACTTCTGGAACGGGAAGCTTTGGGTTTTCTGATCGAAACACTGTTAAAATATTGCTTGACCTGGTTACAAAATTCATTAAAACCCTCGCCTTGGAACATTTTAATCAAAAACACCCCATCTTTGCTTAAAAACATTCTTGCCGCATCCAATGCCAATTCACCAAGATAGATAGACCGAGGCTGATCAACCTCCTTATTACCACTTATATTTGGGGCCATATCTGACAATAACAAGTTTACGGGCAATCCAGCAAGCAAATTTTTCAATTTTTCCAAAACTTCATCATCTCTAAAATCACCCAGAACGAAATCGACTCCTTCAATTGGCTCTATATCCAGTAAATCCACGGCAATAATTTTACTTTTTTTTCCGGCTATCTTACTGACATATTCAGACCAGCCGCCGGGTGCAGCGCCTAAATCTATCACATTAATTCCAGGACGGATAATTTTATCTTTTTCCTGAATTTCCATTAACTTAAATACCGCCCTAGACCTTAATCCAAGTGCCTGTGCTTTCTTGACAAATTCATCGTGAAAATGTTCCTGCATCCATTGCTGGCTACTTTTAGTGCGTGCCATAATTTGCTTAGTGTTAAAATATCCTGTTAATTAAGTTTTAGGAATAAGTCTTGAGTACTGTTGATAAGAAAAATTTAAAAACCCAAGCCCATCAGCTAAATCCTGTGGTAATTATAGGCCAAGCCGGTTTAACTGAGGCAGTTATTAGAGAAATCAATCTGGCATTGGATGCTCATGAGCTGATTAAAGTCAGGATTCGGGCAGACAGGGAAGACCGTGTGGAGATAAAAAACCGGATCTGCATTGAAACCCAAGCCGAACTAATTCAGGCAATCGGCCAAATTGTAGTCTTATTTAGAAAAAACCCCAAGAAGTAAGACTTGCCAAATTTGCAGAAATGGTGAAAAAGGCTAAGCCTTATTCACCATAGCAGATTTAGATATATTGTATGGAAATAATTTCGTACTCTATATTGCCGCCCGGAGCTTTAACGACAACAACATCTTCAACTTCCTTGCCTATCAGGGCTCTGGCTATTGGTGAGCCAATAGAAATACGCCCATCTTTGATATTAGCCTCATCTTCACCCACAATTTGATAAGTCACAACCTTACCGGACTGAAGTTCCTCAATTTCCACAGTCGCGCCAAACACCACCTTGCCATTAGCATCGGTTTTGGTAACATCAATGATATTGGCATTTGACAGCTTGCCTTCTATCTCTGCAATACGGCCCTCGGCAAAACTTTGCTGTTCACGGGCGGCATGATATTCGGCATTTTCTTTCAGGTCGCCATGTTCGCGAGCTTCTGAGATAGCCTGGATGATTCTTGGCCTGACAACTGATTTTAATTCGTCCAGTTCGGCACGTAATTTGTTAGCACCCGATACGGTAAGGGGAACTTTATTCATAACACTACTCCAAAAAAACTTTGATAAGAATAACGCTTTATCAAAGACAAAAAACTTTTAAAATCCCTTAATCAAGGATTATTCCAAGTTTGCTCATCTTTTTAATGACTACCGCACTTTCCTTCTGCTAAGCGAAAGTTTTGATCATACGGTAGGTTTTTAGACTCAAGGCAACGGATAAGTGAAACACCAAAAAAGCGTCTGTTTGGCTCACCCAAATTCAGGAAATTATTTTAAAAAGCGCCA
>CAVUMJ010000064.1:0-6384 GCA_963741375.1 uncultured Pseudomonadota bacterium | reverse complement strand
TTGTGCCTGCGCGTCTACTGGACGCAGTTACGTATTGCTCGCTGGGCGCATCCAGGGAAACAAAGGGTTCGTCCATTAACAGCACATCCGGATTGATGGCAAATGCCCGGATAATGGCGACTCGGCGCTGCATGCCCAGCGATAATCTTTCCGGGTAAAAATGCTGGACTTCGGTAAGTTGCATTTCGGCCAGTAAGCTATCGATAAGCTCTGCAGGGGGCAAACCGCACAATACCAATTCAATGTTTTTCCGCACCGTATACCATGGTAATAAGCGCGGGCTTTGGAAGACGTATCCCAAATGGGGTTTGGGTCCGTCATGATTGATGGTGATATGTCCAAGGAATTGACTGTCAAGTCCGGCGACAATATTTAACAAGGTGGTTTTGCCGCAACCGGAAGGTCCAACCAGGCAGACGAATTCATTGGCGTTGACCTGTAACTGTAGCTTGGAGATAGTACGGACAGTATGCCCATCATATTGATAAGACTTGTCGGAAATGTCAATTTGGATGGCGCTCATCGCCGCCAGCTCCTGGCTTTGTTATCCAAAGGTTTTAAAATCAGCATTTCTATCAGTTGGATGACCATGACAAAAGCAAAGGTATAGGCAAGCAGGCTGGCGACATCAAATAGTTGAAAAAATAAATGTAACTGATATCCCATGCCGTTACTGCGGCCCAGTAACTCAACAACCAAAATGATTTTCCAGATAAGTGACAGTCCGGAACGGGTGGCCGTCATCACAAACGGGTGGAGTTGCGGCCAAATTACGTGGATAAAGGTTTTTCGCCGGCTAAAACGGTAGGCTTCCGCCATTTCCAGCAAATCCTTGCTCAAGGTGCGGGCGCCTTCACGAATCGAGACTACCACATTGGGTAGTTTGTTTAACACTACCGCCAGAATAGCGGCCCATTCCTCTAAGCCAAACCAGACATAACATAAGATAATGGTGACCAAAGCCGGTATATTTAGAAAAATAACCAGCCAATTATCAAAGAAAGCATCCGCACTGCGGTTTCTGCCCAGCCAAATGCCAATCGCACACCCAAGTGACATGGCGATGGCAAAGCTAATCAGCATTCTGCCCAGTGTTACTGCAAGATGATAAGGTAATTCTCCGGAAATGACGGCTTGCCAAAATACCATGGCGACTTTCGCTGGAGTCGGTAAAGTATGGCTATGCAGGATGACGGCCAGCAACTCCCAAAGGCATCCGATTAATAATAATGATGATATCGCCAGGGCTTGCTCGCGCCGATTAGATCGGCGGGTCATTAATTCAGAGACCAGAAAATGTCAGTTTGCAACTGCGGGCTGGCGGCGGTAAGTTTGTTATCCCCCAGTTGATGCAGAATTTGGTATAGTTTTTCAGCAGCATGGCGATTTTCGACGGTCCATTGATCTACCCGTCCCTGGCAATAACGATGACGTAATTGTAGTTGAGTCTGCTTATCTTCGGTTTCTGTTAAACCACTGATTTTTCCCCAGGCGGCATCGTCAGTACAAAGTTTATCTTTAGCGATTTTAGTGATTTTAAAAAAAGCCTGTAAAACGTTTTGATGTTGATTGCCCCAGCGGGTATTAAACACATAGCCAAGGCTGGGCACTGATTCGTTGATGCCCAGTTGGCGGATCATCTCTTCGCCGCTTAACAATTGCCGATAGCCTTGCGCCTCAAGTTTAGCGGCGAACTGCCAGTAAGTCAGCAGCGCATCTATGCGTTTTTCATATAACTGTTGATTCAACAAGGGTGGAGCGGCATAGACTTTTTCAACGGAATGGTTCAGATCTATGCCCTGTTTTAGACCTAATGCTTGTAGTAACAGCCAGTTTTTATCCAGTTCGCCGCCGGCAATACCCAATTTTTTCGCATTCAGATCCTTAAGGGTTTTGATGTCGCTGTCTGCCGGCGCCAGCAAGCCGCCGGAGGTATTGGAATAGGGATAAAAACTATATTCTACGCCTTCGGCTCTCATGCTGGAAACCCAAATCCAGTCAGAAATAATCATGTCAACATTTCCGGATTGCAAGGCAACTTTACCGGCTTGCTGGTTAGCCAGATTAATATTTTCTAAGGAGAAATCCGTTGATTGCAACAGATTTTCATTTTTAATAGCCGCCAGTTCCCAGGCCAAAGTACCGGATGCCATCACTCCAAGACGGATAGTGGACAGCTCGGCGGCAGGACATGATTGTGCAAATAGGATGGCGCAGAAGAAAAAACACAGGTTTTTAAGATTCATAGTTCGGGTAGACTGATTATCCAATTAATACAGCCATTTTAACTCAGCAGGAAGTACTAGGAGAATGTTTGTTGATTTAAATTAATAATGGTATTTGACATCGCATTCACCGGTTAAACGGCTGGTGATTGAAATGTCAGGGCCGGTGTTTTGATAAACGTCCATGCCGCAGTCCAGATTCAGTGGGCGTTTTTTCTTGCCCCCGGCCACAAACTGTTGGTTTTCGGCTGAAATTGCCTTCTGATCGGAATTTAAAGTCCAGCCGGAGTTTTCAGATTTAATTTCATCTTCCGGCAGTGATAAGATCAATTGTTGTGACTGAGCTAAGCTAGAAACCGGCTTGTTTGCATCAGATTTCGCCTCTGCTGCATGAGAAAAGGTAAAAAAAACACTAATTACCACCAGTATCCTGGCAATTCGTAATTGGAAAAAACCGAAATCATTGGATTTCACATCTGTCTCCGCTCTAATCATAATATTAAGATTAACTGTAACTGCAAAAAGTTCAAGTTTTTCAAGCTAATTCAAGGATTTTAAAAATGTAGTATGTTTCAATTTGAAAATTTGGAATGTATGTGATTAAAGCCGTAAAATTCAAGTGAAACGATCCGGATTTGTTTTTGCAAAGCCTATGGCTGAGCAGATTGGGCTCTTGCTAGGAGGCTGTCCGAGAATGTTCTATTCTTGGACAGGGCCATAGGGCGTATTAGCGAAGCGTAATACGCCGGATGATCGAAGGCCAACATGCGGTGCAATACGGCTAACGCCTATTGCGCCCTATGCCCTACGGTTTCTATTCTCAGACAGCCTCCTAGTTATCAGCTTCATCTAAATCGGCACAAAAAATAATTTTAAAAATTTCGATTTGATAAATAACAAAAAAATATTGTCTCATCATATAATAATATGAATTTGACATACTCTTAAGAGTTTTAGCATTAATGAACGAATTGAACACTCCCATGCAACTGAAAGACCGTTTTGGACGGATAGTCAATTATTTACGGGTATCCATTACCGACCGTTGCGATTTCCGTTGTCAATATTGTATGACGGAAAAAATGGTTTTTCAGCCGCGTCATCATATTTTAAGTCTTGAAGAAATTCAATTTATTTGTCAGGCATTTATAGAGCTGGGGGTTGTGAAAATTCGTATCACCGGTGGCGAACCATTGGTGCGGCAAGGCGTTATCGGTTTGTTGCAGAAATTGGGGCAAATTCCGGGGCTGGCTGAATTAGTCATGACCAGTAATGCTTCGCAGTTGGCTACGATGGCTTACGATATTAAATCAGCTGGCGTTAAGCGTATCAACATCAGCCTGGATACTCTTGATCCTGCCAAGTTCAAAGTTTTAACCAGAACCGGCGATATAGAACAAGTTTTGCTGGGCATCAATGCAGCTTTGGCCGTTGGATTCGAGAAGCTGAAAATTAACACTGTGCTCCTGAACGATCACAATCGGGATGAAATTTGTGATTTGGTTGATTTTGTCGTTGAGCGCGGCATGGATATCAGTTTTATCGAAGAAATGCCCCTGGGGGTGTTAACAAACCGCAATCGCGGCGAGTCTTTTTATCCAGGTTCTAAAATCAAACAGGATTTGCAGAGCCGTTTCGGACTGGAAGAGTTGCCGGGAGACAAGCTCGGCGGACCGTCGGTTTATTTTCAGGTGGCAGGCACGCAAAGCCGGGTGGGATTGATAACGCCTCATAGCGCTAATTTTTGCAGTACTTGTAACCGGGTTAGATTAACTGCGGAAGGGCGGTTATTACTGTGTCTGGGTAATGAGGATTCTGTGGATCTAAAGGCGGTAATCAGACAACATCCCGGCGATATGGCGATGCTGAAACAGGTTATTGCCGATGCCATGCTGATTAAACCGGAAAAACACGAATTCAATCTATTCGAGAAACCTATTATCATGCGCTATATGAACACTAGCGGTGGTTAGTAGACAGGAGCTAACGATGTCGAACAGTAAATCCCAGCAAATTATTGCCGAAGCCCGTAAAAATAAGGAAGAACGCGAGAAAGGCTATCGCGAGCAAGCCCTGAAACTTTATCCCTGGATATGTGGGCGATGCGCTCGTGAGTTTGATCATAAAAATTTGCGAGAACTCACCGTACATCATGTTGATCATAATCATGACAACAATCCTGCCGACGGCAGTAATTGGGAGTTGTTATGTCTGTACTGCCATGATAATGAACATCAAAGATTCGAAGAGCATAGCCGATTTGGCAATAAAGCGGATATGGGAAGTAAAGGCAATCAGGCGACTTTTAATCCGTTTGCAGATCTCAAAAAAATGCTGCAAAACGGTGATCAATAAATGCCGATGGGCTACGTCCAGCCCTCAAGAAGAGGATTACCACGATCATGAATGGGGCGTACCCTTGCATGATGAGCATAAATTGTTTGAATTTTTGATTTTGGAAGGAGCCCAAGCCGGTCTTAGTTGGCGTACTGTTCTTGAAAAGCGTCAGGCATACCGGTTAGCATTTGAGGATTTTGATCCGTTTATCGTCGCGAATTACGATGAGAACAAATTACAGGAACTGCTGGAAAATCCCGGAATTATTAGGAATCGCTTGAAAATAACCTCTGCTGTGGGAAATGCCCGGGCTTTTTTGGCAGTTCAGGATAAATATGGTAGTTTTGATGCCTACATCTGGAGTTTTGTGAATGGTTTGCCGATTCAAAATTCCTGGAGTTGCCATGAAGAACTTCCTGCATTTAGTCCGGTCTCAATTCAAATAAGTCAGGATTTGCTGAAACACGGTTTTAAGTTTGTGGGGAAAACCATTTGTTACGCCTATATGCAGGCGATAGGCATGGTCAATGACCATACCATTGACTGTTTTCGTTATCGTCAACTTAATTCGATATGAAAGATACTCCGGACTTAATGCAGATTGAAGCAGCCTATCATGCGTTGATTGAGCAGCAACGTACGCTGCAAATTGCCTGCATTTCTGAAAATGGCGATGCGGACATCGGTAATGCGGCTTATTTGCATCACGAAAACCGGTTTTATGTATTGGTTAGTTCGCTGGCAACGCATACCGCCAATTTGTTACGGACAAACCAGACCGCGATTATGATTCATCAACCGGAATCTGAGGCGGTCAATGTCTTTGCCATGCAAAGGTTAATGTTAAATTGTGTCGTTGCAGAAGTGTCAAAAGAAACTGAAGCTTTTGCCTCATTACTGGATATCATGCATACCCGTTTTGGCGGAATAGTGGATCTGCTGCGTTCGTTACCGGATTTTCATTTGCTCGAATTTATTCCTCAGCAAGGAAAATTTGTTGGAGGATTCGGACAAATATTCTTGATTGATCCCGTTACTGGTCGTCTTAACCCGCTTAGAGTTGAGTGAAACCCTCAATATTTTGAGTTTTCTTTTTGCTTACAGCTTGCTTAAACGTTAAGCGGCAAGCTTAATTTAATTCCGTGATAGCAGGTAAACCTGGAAAATTATTGATTCTTTTAATTTAAGTTATTTTATAATCCAGGCCAATATGATGCTTTTAAGCAGCCTTTTTAAGACCATTATGCTGCCGCCGATGATTTTTATATCAGTGGCGTTGCTGGCTTTGATCTTTTATAAAAAGTATTTTCCGGTATTAGCCGCCAGCATTATTATTTTTACAATTCTGAGTTTTCAGTTTGTTGAGAATAAAATCGCCTTAAGCTGGGAAAGTTTTCCACCGTTAACATCGGATAGAATTCAACAGTTTAAGCCGCAAGCCATTGTTGTGCTGGGTGGAGGGATTCATAAAGATGATTTTGAATACAAAACTCCTATAGCTTTAAAAGTTGGCACCTTGCTAAGAGTTCGATATGCGGCTAAGCTTGCTAAGGAAATTGGCTTGCCTGTTTTGACATCGGGTGGACACACCTTGAATGAATCTTTACCCTCTGAGGCCGAATTAATGGCGGCAGTGATGGCTGATGAATTCGGCATGCCTGTAAAATGGCAAGAGTCGCAAAGTATAAACACTTTGCAGAATGCCAAACTCAGTTATGAAATTTTGCAAAAACAGGGAATAAACAGAATTATTCTGATAACACAAGCTTATCATATGCCAAGAGCGGAAAAGCAGTTTCGTAAAGCAGGTTTTCAAGTATTG